>JAJRXB010000566.1 GCA_024276515.1 Chloroflexota bacterium | reverse complement strand
GGTGAACGGCTTGAGGCCGGGCAGTTCGTGGACCTCCGAGGCCAGGCTAGCGTCGGCGGCGCGCAGCCAGGTGTAGAAGCTGGCTTGCAGCGCCCGGTGGGGCGTGGCCGGGAAGGGGGTATCGGGTTCGGCGAGCAGGGGCAGGGTGATGTGGTAGGGCATCACTCATCCCCTTCGGCTTCCAGGAGCCCTATCGCTTCCAGCCAGGCGTCGATCTCTTGCCGCAGTTCCTCGTCTCTGAACTCGAACCAGCGCTCCCGCTCTTCGGGATAGCGGGCCAGCACGTTCTTGAAACGGCGGAAGGCTCCCCGGCCATCCAGGGCCACCTCCAGCACCTCGCGCAGGTGCCGGTCGCCCACGGTGGCGGCGAATTCGACCATCAAATTGTAGTCGTCGTGGGGGTCGGCCTGGGGCACCCGGATCATGGGGGCCATGATGGCCTTCACCATTTCATGTTCCTTTGCACTTTCGTCCGGGTCCTCGGATTCGATCTCACCATCCAGCCACAGCACGCACCAGGCCAGGCGGATGTCGGGATCGTCCGTGTCGTACGGGCTGGCCAATTGGCGGGCTTCGCTCTCGGTCCAGTCGTCGAACACCAGCACCTCACCGGTTTCCCGGTTGAGCCAGTAGGCCCTGTCGTAGCTGCTATCCTGGAAGGCGGTTTCGAGGGCGAGGTAGTCAATGTCCATCGTAGCAAGCTCCTACGGAGGTGGAATTGTTGCCGTCGGCGTGGGGGTAGCGGTCGGCGTTGGGGTAATTGTTATCGTTGGCGTTACTGTCAGGGTCACGGTCGCAGTAGGCGTAGGCTGCGGACGATTGACTAGCACTGGGAGCGTCGCCGCATATATAGTTCCAGACAGAGCAATCAGGGCGACGATAATAGCGACTCGTTCACGGATTGGCAGGCCGTTCCACTTCTGTAACAGCCATCCCAGCAGCGAACCGCGTTTGATCACCACCGGTTTGAGCAGATCTTCCCGTGGGACCAGTGCGCCGGGTATCTCCTTGCCACCTTTGTACGTGCCCCAGCTCATCACTGCGTACTTGCGCCGTGGCTCGTCTACCGCGCACCACCGGGCTGGCCGCAGCGCCGGCGAGTTGGCCAGCATGGCTATCACCACGCGCCAGGCATGGCCCGTGATCAGCACACCCTTCAGGTCAGAAGGTGGCTGCAACTTCTCGATCCCTGTTAAGACCGAATCGAGATCAACCGTTGTATACCCATCAATCGGCCGGCCCGGCGTCGGGTGAGCGATATCCAGCCGATATATGCCGCGTGCTGACGTCTGTCGAAAAGCCAAGTCACACAGTCCATCGCCGATGTATGTTCCTTCATACACGCTCGCCAGTGATACTGGCCGATCCCCCTCCTGGCCAGCCGCCACGACAATCACCGTGCTATCTCTCTCTCGCACCCCGATCCATGCTGCTTTTGGATGCGCCAGTCGCGCCGCACGCGCAATAGCCCACAACGGCCAATCACCGGCCAACTCGACAGGTCGTCCGGCTGGCAATCGGCCCATCGCGGCGGTGATCTCTTTCGCTAAGGCTGGCAGGTCGGTGTCGTCCAGATCGCGTGGGTCGATCTGCGCCGACACGATCACGCGATCGTCGCGTTCCTCAACGGTCAACCATCGGCCGCCTGACTCTGACATAGCTCCTCCATCATGCACAAGTCAGCACGTTCGCTACAGCCATTCCGCGACGGCACAACCTAACGAGGCACGTGCGCGATTGGTTGCAGCCCGTCAAGTTTCCTCATCGAGCGACCAGATGCCATACCCTGCTGTCGTCTTGCCGCCGGTACCGAGTTCGCGTAGACCACCTTTCAGCCACTCCACCGCTCTGTCCAAATAACGATTGCCCTCTTTTGTTCGGGCCACGACGCCGAAGGCGAATGGGCTGCCCTGGCCTACGGTCAGGAAATAAATCGGCACCGGGCTCTGGTAGTTAGCCGGTGGTTGGTTGCCCTGGTAATATTCCGGGTAGTGTGGGTTCATCACGTCCAGCTCAAGGTTGGGCGGTCGTATCGGCACAGCCTCCAAGAAGCGGATCAGCCCAGCCGCGCGTTCTTCCACTTGACGCACACTACCGAAGACGGCCCAAAACTCCGGGTCGCTCTCGTCCTTTCTCTCTGCCAGTTCGGCATAGGCATAGGCACGCGCCACACCTTTTAAGCCGCTGCCAGGGATGATCGGGAAGCCATAGATGCGATGCAAGGTGATCGCCGTCTCCAAAGGACTTGGCCCGCCCAGCCCGACCACGACCCGCCATTCTGGTTCAGCTCGAAACTGGCGGAACTCACATCCACCCTCAGTCAAAGACGCGCGCCAGCGCCCATAGTGCGCCCGGATCACCGGCGCCAGTGGCTTGCAGCTCAGCGGCCGTTCGTTGCGCTCCTTGCGCCGTTTGGCTCGTTCGCTCGGCGCATAGATCCTGTCGCGTCCCTGCTCATAGTCCACGTACCGGTCGAGCCACAGGCCCAGGTTGGCAGTGTCCCTGCGTGCTTTCATGAGGATCTGGGCGGTGTCGTGGGGTAGGGGAAAGGGCGTCGGCCATTTATTCACCGACATCGGTCACCTCCGGCAGCACCGCCTCAGCGAAACGCTTGAGCCAGACCAGATAGGCCAATGCCTCGGTCGTAGCCCGGCGGTATACGTCGCTTTTGCTGTTGGGCTCGATCAGCTTCTCCAACAGACTGGCCTGCCCCCATCCCATCTTCGGACATACCCATTCCGAGAGATGGCGATACAACAATGAGGGTGCCGAGTCTGCGTCCTTCCCTTTACCTTTGGCCAGCATGAAGGCCAAGGTCTGGCCCAATCCGTTCGTCATCACGTCAGCCGGCGCGCTGCGTACCCAACCAGCATATTTCCTCCTGAAATCTTCTGATTTTCCATTAACGGTCTCAATTGCCGACCACGACCAAGCGGCGCGCTCCTGATCAATTGTCTGCTGGCTAGACATCACGCACCTCCCCGTAACGCAGGCACACCGTCCCACGCCCCACCGTTTCATCGCCCCCTAGTTGCACGCGGTTAATACCCAGGTCTTTCATGAACTGCAGGAGCTTCTTGGCGCCGCCTTTGGCGAACCACTCAGCAGGTACCTCAGCAGATGCTTTGCCAGTATTCCTGTCGTACCACCGTGCCCGTGTCGCCTGCAAGGGGGCGTAGAGCAATGTATCTGTTGGCAGGCTTTCTTCCGTCCACAGCGCGCCGGGTTCGACAGTCTTGGTCTTGTTATCCAGCCTCACCCGCGTGGCCACCTCGGTAGCGAACAGTGTGAAATCGCGGAAATCGTCCTCCGGTAGGATAACCAGGCTGCGTGGTAATTTCTTCCGCCAGTAGTCGTATTCTGAACCAGTCGGCAGCACGTTCTCGGCCAACCATTCGGCAATGGCCTTGACCGCGTCTAGTGCCTGGGGTGTGAATGCAAACTCTTCGAGCACAACTTTGCCGCCGGCCGTCAGGTCGTTGCCGGGAGCGACCAATGCCCGACCGGTAGTGGGGGCGTCCGGCGGCGTCCAGGGAAGAGTCAGGCCGATGATGCTGGCATCGCGCACGAAGCGGGCCAGCAAGTTAGCGCTCGTCGTCCAGGCAAAGACGCCTGCCAGCGAGCGCACCGGGAACAGCAGCAGCCGCGCGTCGCCGGGTGAGATGGCTCCAGCGTGCTCAGAAGCACCCTCTCCGCTCCCCGGGCCGAACACAGCCTTAAGTTTAGCACGCCCGGGTTTGTCATTTTCATCCACCCGTGCATCGGCCTCGGCGCGCAGCTTGCCTTTCACGCTGCTGGCCTGCACCAACGGGTAGCCGGTCACGCGCTCGCGCTGCACCGGCAAGTCCATTGCTCCCAACCCGCGTCCGCTGCCGGCATGGAGGGGCGTTTCCACGTACAAGTAGAGCAAACTCGCTGCCTCAAACATGCTATCCTCCTCAAGAGTAATGCTATCACAGGGCAAGATACTCGTGCCCCTACGCCAGGTAATCCCACTTCCCGAACAGCACGGTCCCGTAGCCGGCCCGGCTGTTAGCCTCGTCTGGATCGAACTCGCTCACGGGCGCGCCGCTGTATGTGACCTGTCCTGCGGCTTCAAAATAGTACACGCTACCGGCCGGCACGAACTTACGGCCCGACTTGGGAAAGGTTCCCCCGTGCTGGCTCTTGGTGTCCACCTTGACACCGCTGATAGTTCGGGCGCGCCTCAGAGCCACAGTAACCAAGCGAACGTCCCCATCGAACCACGTTGACCACGGCTGTTCGGGAAGCCAGCCGTTTTTGAAATAAGCTGAGGTGGCAAAGTAGACTTTGAATCTCTCGCTTGGGGGCTGCGCTTGCTCTCTGGGAACATCCATGCGGTGGTAGCGGAACGTTCGCGACTCACCGCCCATGGAGAGCAAACCACTCTGATCAAATGACGGCGCGCCTTCAACCACATCTACGGCCAGCCCCACACTTTCGCGCAGTCGGATGAATTCCACTTGATACAACATGCCATCCCGATAACGCTTGCGCCGGCTGTCTATGCCCACTCCAAAGCGCGACTCGCGCGCGAACAATCGCTCGTCACACCAGACCTCGGTCTCGGCCGGCGCATTGCCGTTCAGACAAGTCTGAAGCGTCTTCTCATTCAGCCAGCCCTCCGCCTCGGTTTGTTTCTCGACGCTGGGAAACCACAGCGGGCGCAGGTTGTTATCGGGCCAGTTAGCCTCAAATGGCAAATCTAGACCAGGGGCAATGGGTTTGAGTACATGATAAGCCTGGTCAACCTTGACTACATCAGCCGGTAACGGATAGTAGCGGCTGACCTGGCGGATGCTACCATCGGCGTTGTGCTGCTCCACATGAGCAATGAACGGGCCGCGCAGGGCAAAGGGCGGTGCTTCATCGGGCCACCCGATTTGCTCCCTGGCCGCTTGTGCTTCAGCCTTTTTCTCCGCAAAGGCCGCCAGCGATACGCCGCTGTCCATCAGCAGCTTGGAGCGCAGCGCACCCAGAACGGTGGACGGATTGGGAGGGAACAAACTACGCGCCCGATGATCGCTGCCGGCCGTGAACGAGCGCCCGTCACGGAACAAGGCCACGTCTGCGGGTTCCAAGAAAAGCCGCATCATAGTATAACCCTTTTCGGTCATTCCTCACCTCCCATCGCCAGGAAGCGGGCCAAGAGCAGCCACTTACCGAGCTCGAGGGCTCCGGGCTGCGGCGCATAGTCTTCGTCGAGCGGGTCAGGGACGTGACCTGGGTGAGCTTTGTACCACTTGTCCTCCCACTCGTCACGGTGCACATCCAACGCCCGGCCCAATTGCGCCAGCGGTTTGGCCAACTCGCCGGCCAACCGTTTCACGGCCTCGCCGGGTTTCTCTTGTGACCGTAACTCCACTTTTTTCGGATCCAGGTGGCGAGTCAACAAGCGTCGTAGTTCACTTTCCAACGCCTCGTGCGGGACGGTGTGTGCCGATCTGCTCAATGCCAGACCCCGGGCCTCAGCATACGCTTCATGAGCGAACCTGGGCGAAAGCGGGCCGTCTATCACAAATTGGCTGCGCATCGTCTCAATCAATGCAGACACATTGCCCACATCCTCGTACTCCCACTTGGCTTGGGCACGCACCGCCTCGCCGGAACGCTTGAGCGCATAGACGCATAGCGCGTCCTTGCCGCTCATTTGCTTGGCCGCGTGTTCGGCTTCTCGTGCCGCGCGGAGTGCACTGCCCAGTGGATGCCGGTGGTGTACCAGAGCAACGCCAGCGCTGATCGTCGCCTTGGGTGCCAGTGCATGGAGTACTCCAAGGAACGCTTTGCGCAGAGCCGCTGCCGCCGGCAGCACATCGGCCGCCGGGAGCAAGGCCAGCACATCGTCGCCGCCAGCGTACACAACCCGGCCGGCAAGCCTGCGCTCCCGGGTAGCGGATACCTGCACTTCCAACTTGCCCTCGACGATCTGCGGTACCTGTTTGGCGAATTCGCTGAGCGATCGGCTTATCTTTTGGTGTTCCTCCGGCGACTGGCAGCCAGCGATCTTCTCGCCCATCCCGTCGGCGTCCATCCTCAAGATGGCATAGTACGTGCTGGGCCGACACTGGGCAGCACGATACAGTTTTCCCAACGAATCGCGCGCCGGTGCCAGGTCTTTCTCTTTGACCTTCAATCCGTAATCGTCCTCAAAAGTCTGGCGGGTAAAGGTGGAATCGTAGAGCAGGTCACCATCGTAATCCCAAGGAGCCAAGCCGATCTCCTCTGCTGCGAAACCGTCGCCGGGTGCAAATACTCCTAGTGCAGCAACCTGCCGGCGGTGCTTTTCCAGCGCGTCGAGGGCAGCCTGGCTCTTTGCGATATGGCGGCGAAAGTCAGCGGCGGCCACGCTGCTTGTCGAGGGGAACTTTTCAATCCCGGGAAACTCCCGAGGCGGGATGAACCGTTTTACGGCTCCCAGGGCATCCAACCGCTCGCGCCCATCAGGTCGCACCAGGGAAGGATTGCCGTGATGCAATAAGCCCTCCGCGACCTCGCGCCAGTACTTCCTTGCATTCAGTTCTTTGGTGTGCAGGGGTTCGCGCATGCCGCTCAACGTGTCTTTCTCGCCGTGCTCGGTTGTTTGCTCGAACCGGCGCATTCCTTTCCGGGCATTGAGGGCCAGGGATGTGATGGTGTAATGAGCGGCGTGATCGCTGAGCGCCCCATTGCCCAGGAGGTACGCAATTTCATCAGATGAAGGAGAGCGGCAGACAGCCCAATAGACCTCGGGGAACGAGTCTATCTGGCGCTTCCAGATCGCTTCCCACGTTTTGTCTTTTGTCGGTGCGAACTTTTTCAGTTGATCCCAGGCGTGGCTAGCATAGCTTGCCCACCGGTCTTTCACCGCTTTCTCAGCCACTTGCCAAGCCTGATCCCCCCGATTGGCCGACGCAAAGACGACGAAACGGTTGGGTAAGGAATCCTGGCCCACATCGCCGGGGTAGACCCATTCCACATCGTCTATTTCGTCCACCGCCTGTGCGGCCGCTCTGGTGAGTTCGACCAGCAACCGACTGCCCACAAAGAGGTCACGTGTGCGCCGCGCCTCGGCGATGAAACTCTGCACTGGCCCGATGGTGAAGATGAGTAAATGCTTGTCGGTCACAGTTTCACCTCCAAGCACGTGGGAAAGCTGGCAATGAACTGCTCGACCAATGAGTAGTCTTCTGGAGGCGTGGTCGTGCGACGCCCACGCTGAAGTTGCAGCGACTCACCCCTGGCGAGAAAGGCTGACTTGAACAGCGTGGCTACGCCAACATGTTGGTCGTTGGCCAGCTTGGTCACCCGCAGCCACAGCGGCGATGAGCGACGGTCGTGCTGGCTGCCCTGTACCACGTCGAACGGCCCCCCACGTGAGTAGCGGAAGGGGAGTGGTAGGCCGAATGCGGCTCGCTCCACTGTGGGCGGCGTTGCCCCACGTCTCATCCAATCTCGCATCGAGTCGTGATCGGGTTCCCGACGATTGCGAAAGTCACGCATACGGCCACCGATACCATCCAGAGCCTGCTGCCACGTAGACCAGGGCCGCCTGTCAGTCAGCACCCAAATCTTGCATACGCCAGGGGCGAGCACATCAAATCGGGGTGGAATTCGTGGTTTTGCGGTTGCCACCAGCGATTGACGGAGCCGGCGCAGTCCGGCCTCCAGTTGCGCCCGAAGTTCTCCAACGTTAGCAGGCGGTCTAAAGGGGGGCAGATCTGTCTGTCCAGGCTCGGTTGTGGCGCAGAGACTTCCGCCCCCCCGTCGTGAGCGCGATCCCAGTGCTCCCAATTGCGTCAGCAGCCACAGCGCAGCAATGGCTCGCCACCAGGCATCTTCGGCATCGGGCGCGCCCAGGCGTGGCTTCATCGTCAGCGTGAACCTTGCACCAGGCACGACATATTGGCGAGCCGGTTGCCAGTTACCTCTTTCCTTCCTGCCCGTCTCGGCCATGGACCAGAACAGGTAATCGGCGCCCTCTGGCTTGAACTGACCGCCCTCCCTGATAGCCCGCCTCTTTCGGAACTCCGCCGTTTCAAGGCCATTGTGCCTTAGCGTGACGATTACAGCCGATGCGCCGGTCTCAGTGCTGCCAAACACAAAATCCTCGGTTGCCCTGAGCGTGCTCAAATCGCCATCGCCCATGACCCCGCCCAGCAGCGCCCGTAACCAGTAGCGCAGTGCTCCCCGCACTGACGCTGCGCGCAACTCGGGCGGGCTGCCTCGCGGTTCGGCGCCACCCAAGAAAAGCGGTGTCACGGTTTCCAGTTCGACAGTCAGTTTCGGCATGTCCCCTCCTCCTGCTATCCGCTCAACCTGCAGGGCCCTCCCATCAAACACAAAACCGCAGCCACCC
>JAJRXB010000565.1 GCA_024276515.1 Chloroflexota bacterium | reverse complement strand
GCCGGCCTGGATGGCGTTGACCTTGATGTTGCGCGGGGCCAGTTCCAGGGCCAACTGGCGGGTGTGGCTCTCCAGGGCTGCCTTGGCGGCGCTGACCGCACCATACGACAGGTAAACCCGGTGACTCCCTTCGCTGGTCATCGAGAAGATGCGAGCGTCGTCGGCGAAGAGGTCGGCCCACACCAGTTCTTGTACCCAGTAAACCAGGCTGTTGGCCATCACGTCCAACGTCATCTCCATTTGCTTCTGGTCCAGGCTCTCTTCGCGCGTATCGGCGACCATCGGTTTGAGGGTGCCAAAGGCGAGGGAGTGAAGCATCACCTTCACCTTGACCCCTTCTTCCTTCATCCGGTCAACGGCTCTGGCCCGCTTGCGCGCGTCGGCGGCGTTCATGTTGATGAAGATCGCCCTGCGGCCGGCTGCCTCCACGTCGGCCTGCACCTCTCTGGCGCGGGGGAGCGTCGCCTTGAGATCCAGGTGAATCCCCACGATGTCCATGCCGGCCCGGGCCAGCGCCCGGCTGGTCGCCGCGCCAAAACCGCTCGACGCCCCCAAAATCAAGGCCCAGCCCGAAAGCGTTGTGTTGTTCTCCGCCAAAATGCACCTCCCGTTGGATTGTATACTGCGTATTGCGTGCAAGGATAGCGTTAAACCGGCATGTTGTCAACTGTTTGAAACACCCTGGAAGGGAAAAGGTTGCAGGCGATTTCGACATTTCTGCCCTCGCGGAGTATAATCGGGCTTATGAAATCGCAATCTCTGCAGCGACTGTCGCCGTTCCTCTGGCCGGCCGTCATTTTGCTGATCGTCGCCCTGGGTCTGGCGACCTGGCCCGGTGTCTCGCGTGCCCTCTTCTACCTGACCGGGGAGGAGAAACCTCTGTCCCAAATGACGGGCACGGCCCAATGGGCTTTCAACCTGGTCCGTCCCCGGCTGCAATTGGCAGACGACGTCCCGGTGGCGCACGCGGGGGTCAACCCTTTCGGCGTGAACACCTTTCTGCAGAACGAGGCCGATCCACACAAGCGACGGCTGGCGATGGAGATGATCGCCAACGCCGGCTTCCACTGGATTCGGCAGGAGTTCCCCTGGGAAGACATCGAAATCCACGGCCCCGGTGATTTCGTGGACCGCCGCCACGACCCGCCCCGCTCGTCGTGGGACAAATACGACCAGATCGTGGACCTGGCCGAAACCTACGGCATCGAAATCATCGCCCGGCTCAGCAACCCTCCTGCCTGGAGCCGCGCGGCGGGCGACGAGGCCGGTCCCTTCGCCCCCCCCGACGATCTGGACGCCTACGGCGATTTTGTGGAGGCGGTCGTCCGCCGCTACAAAGGGCGGATACACTATTACCAGATTTGGAACGAGCCGAACATTTACCCGGAGTGGGGCGAACACCCGGTGAACGCGAGGGAATACGTCGAGCTGCTCAAGGTGGGCTACACCCGGGCCAAGGCGGTGGACCCCGACGTGGTGATCATCACCGGCGCGCTGGCGGCAACCATCGAGTTGGACCGTTATCCCCACGGTCTGACGGACGCTCTCTTCTTGCAGCAGATGTACGACGCCGGCGCCGCGCCCTACTTCGACGTGCTGGCGATGCAGGGTTACGGCCTCTGGTCCGGTCCCTACGACCGGCGGATGCAGCCCCGGGTGATCAACTTCTCGCGCCCCCTTTACATCCGCGACGTGATGGTTCGCAACGGCGACGCTCACAAGCCCATCTGGCTCTCGGAGATGGCGTGGAACGCGCTGCCGCCCGAATCGCCCCTTCCCCCCGCCTACGGTCGGGTGACGGAAGCGCAGCAGGCCCGTTACGCGGTGCAGGCCTACTACCGTCTGCAATCGGAGTGGCCCTGGCTGGGAGTCGCCAACTACTGGTTTTTGAAGCAGGCCGACGAACGGGAGCGGGACGAGAACCCGCAATACTACTTCCGCCTGCTGGAGCCGGATTTCACCCCGCTGCCCGTCTATCGGGCCTTGAGCGACGCGGCCCGTCTGCCGCCGGTGATGTATCGCGGCTATCACCAGGAAGACCATTGGGCCGTCACGTACGACGGCGGCTGGGAGACGGTGGAGGACGAGCAAGCGGTGCTGGGAGCCTACCGCCGGGCGACGAGCGACGGCGCGGGGGTCGGCTTCACCTTCCACGGCAGTGACCTGTGGCTGGTGGTGGTCCGTCGGCCCGGCGGCGGTCGGCTGGAGGTGCGGGTTGACGGAAACGCGCCGGTGACGGTGTCGCTGGACGCGCCCGAGGTGGTGTATGACGCACGGGTTCCGGTCGCCCGGGGGTTGCCCCCCGGCGAGCATCAGGTGGAGATTGTGGCGCAATCCGGCGGGGCGATTGACGGCTTCATCGTCCAGGACCGTCCGGCGTGGTGGCTGCGGCGCGGCGTGGGGGCTGCCGCGATTGCCGTGGGTCTGGCGGCGGTGGGTTGGCTTGTTTTCAGGAGTCACTCGTGAGCGAACTGACAACCAGCGGGTCCCCCCTGGCCCGGCGCAAGGCGGTGGTGAGTCTGCTGACCATCGCCGTTGTCCTGTCGGTGAACTTCTACCGCCGGGTGCTCCCGGCTCCCGTCCTGGACGACCTGCTGCTGTTCCTGGCGATTCCCCTGCTCGTCATCCTGCTGGTCTTCCGGGAGAATCCGCTCCGCTACGGGCTGACCCCCGGTCGCTGGCGGGAAGGGCTGGCCTGGACGGTCGGCGGGGTGCTGTTGATGGCCGGGGTGGCCTGGCTTTTTTTGCGCCTGTCCGACTTTCGTGCCTATTACGTGGATTATTACGCCGTTCGCAATCCAGGTGGCGAATTCTTGCGCGGGGTGGGCTTGAGTGGCCTGCAGATGTTTGCCTGGGAGTTTCTCTTCCGGGGATTTCTGCTCTTTGCGCTGGCGGACCTGTTTGGTCCCTACGCAGTGTGGATTCAGGCGGTTCCCTTTGCTATGGCCCACTTTGGCAAACCGGAATGGGAAACGTACTCCAGCATCGCCGGGGGTGTGCTGTCGGGCTGGGTGGCCTACCGGGTTGGCTCGTTTTACCCGTCGTGGCTCATCCACTGGGCGCTGGCGGTGGGGGTTAGCTGGCTGCTGACCGGTGGGTGATTACATATCCCACGTCGCATCGCCGAAAAAGTCGCCGTGGTCTTTGCGGAGGAAGGCTTCGATGGCGGCACGCCGGTCACCCAGGCGGAAGGAGGGACCGTGACCGGGGTAGCACACCATATCGTCGGGCCAGGATAGGATCACATTTCGCAGAGTTTGCAGCGTCGTCCGAAAATCCTCGGCAGACCAGGTCTTGCCGGGCCCGCCTTCAAAGATCGTGTCGCCGACGATGACCCGGTGGTCGCCTTCGAGGGCGAAGCAGAGCATGTCGGGCGTGTGACCGGGGGTATGATACACCCGCAAGGTGTGTTCGCCCACACGTACTATGTCGCCGTGGTGAAGCCAGCGGTCGGCGTCCAGGGTCATCCCTTCGAAGTGGGGGCCGGGGTGAGCCATCACCGGCACATTCAGCCTGGCTCGCATTTCGTTCAGCGCGCCAACGTGATCGGGATGGGTGTGGGTGAGGAGGAGACTGATGGGATCGTTGTCGGCCACCATTTCTAGCAACGTCTCTGGTTCGGCGCCGGGATCGATGAGAACACTTTGCCGGGTGGCAGGACAGATCAAAACGTAGGTGTTCACCGGCCACGGGCCGATAGCCCGGGTCCTCAGTTCCAGTTTCGTTTCGTTGGGAGACATCGTCTTCTCTCTTTCTCTTGTACCGCGCAAACCGATGCAACACGAGACGCCTTATAGTTTAGCATAGGAGGCGATGCGTTCAAAATGGTGTGGCTTGGGAGGGCGCATTTCAGTTTTATGGTGGATTTTGTGCCAGGGCACAAACGCGGTTGAAACCGCTCCTGCAGGCCTGACGGCCAGCGCGTCGGCGCAGGCCGACGCCTCGGCCTGGGGCCTTCAGGCGCGACTTTAGTCGCTATCGCCTGATGCCGGGCCAGATAAAAGACGCATCCTGCCATAGAATTGAAATGCACCCGGCTTGGGCCGGTGCAGGGCTTTTCAACTTTTCAACGTTCTGGCGCGAGCCAGGTGACAGTCGCCTTGTTCGGCGTGACACGTTGACAAAAACGGTAAGAAATGGTCGTCAAGTGCCTTCCTCTCGCCGAGATCGGAGGTGACTGTCACCCGGGTTAATTCTTTGAAAAGCCCTGGTGCCAGTGTCAGACTCTTGACGGCTCTTGCAACCCTGAGTACAATAATAGCAGCCAATGGTGACTGTCGAGGTGAAGGCGATGCCCCTGTACGAGTATTACTGTGCTGATTGCCATACCAAATTTGAAGCTCTGCGGCCGATGAGCCAGGCCGATGCACCCATTCAATGCAGGCACTGCGAGAGCATGAACACGTCGCGCGCGATTTCACTCTTCGCTGCTTTTAGCAAGAGCGAAAGCGGCGCGTCGCAGGCCATCACCGGAGCGGGTGGTGGCTGTAGCACCTGTGCCGGTGGGACGTGTAGCACCTGCGGTATCAACTGACCTCGGCGAAGAGTCAGGGTAGGCCCTTCGCGCCCACCGCAGTGAAATGCGGTGCTACCTCGTCCTCCTACCGTGTGGAAAATGCCAAACAAATAACCGACTCCCAAAGGGAGTCGGTTTTGTTTGGTACTTTCGCAGAGATCTATCCAGTGCCTAGCAACTGGGGGATTGGAGTTCTGGCGGAGCTGCCGGGCAAACACACACGCCTTGCAGACAGATGAGCCTGACTTGACCCCACAGACCGGGAAGCACCCGGTGTCCGCCTATTTTCGTCGGGAGGTCCGCACCCGGATGGGAACCGCAGCACGTGGGCGCACCGTCAATAAAATGGCTCCCACTACCGCTGCCAACCCTGCTACAACCAAAGCCGCCATTGCATCCTCCATCTAACTAACGCTGACTCAAATGGGTGTTTCCCCACGCTTATAATCACCCTCAGTCTAACATGTGCCCATAAGAGTGTAAATAGTCTTTTTCTCCCAATTCCAAGTGACCGGCACTTTTGTCGCCATTTCTGGCAGATGTTCAAGTGCCGGTCACTTGGTTGTTGCTTCGGTGGTGGTTAAACCGTAAGTGACGGGGGGATGTATTGCGAGCGAAGCGACGCAATCTCCGGCATCGACATCGCCGCCGGGCCCCGGTTCCACTTGAGCGGGATGTCATTGCGAGCGAAGCGAAGCAATCCCCGGCCTGCAATGCGGGGATTGCTTCGTCCGTTTCACTCCCTCGCAATGACATATCACTTACTTTTCTACCACCACT
>JAJRXB010000564.1 GCA_024276515.1 Chloroflexota bacterium | reverse complement strand
CCGGCGGCACGCCGGCCTTGACCCGCTCCTCGTTGATCAGCCGGATCATCTCTTGCTCGATGGCCTCGGCGTCGAAGGGGAGCTGGTCCGCTTCGCCCGGAGCCGGTGGCCGGGCAGCTTCGCTTCGAGCCTGGCCGACCGCCGGCAGCGAAGCCGGGGTCGTAGCCTGGACGTAGGTCGCTGCCACCCACCCGCCGGGGCCGGCGAGAGCGAGCACTTTCAGCCAATCGCCGTCGTCGTTTTTGCGCAACACGACGAGTACATCGCCGTGGCGTACCTGACCCACTCGCTCGTAGTTCACCCCCGGCCCGGCGCGCACGTTCAGGGTGTCGGCGGTCACGGTCACGGTGCGGGTGACGATGACCGCTCCAACGGCCGCTATGGCCAACAAGATCAGTGTGAGTTTGCGCATGAACATCCCTCCCCCGCTGTTGTGTCCACGGCGGTCGTTCGAGGTGAATGGATCTCGCATTTGCCCATGAGACTGTGGCCGGCGACCTCACGGCCGGCCAGCCCACATTTGACAGTCTGCTTTGGATGGCCTATAATACAGCTATGGGAGGTCATCAAGATGGCTATAGAGACAAACCGGTCATCCGTGCGCAAAGTGACCGTCACCTTGCCCGCCTCGCTGCTAACCCGGCTGGACGAGACGGTGCCTTCCCGCCGGCGCAGTGCCTTCATCGCGCGCGCTGTCGAGGAGCAACTGGCCATCCTCGAGCAGGCCATCGCCATCGAGGAATCAGCCGGCGCCTGGCGGGACGAGGACTACCCCGACATGGCTACCGACGAAGACATCGACCGCTGGTTGGCCGAGTTGCGCGGCTCCACCGACGAGCGCCTGGCGGGGTTGTTTGCTACAGCAGAAGAGGCGGAACGGTAGATGGCTGCTTATCTGCTTGACACCGGCCTCCTCATCCGACACCTGCGCGGACAGAAAGCGGCCGTACGCCTGCTACGAAGTCTGGGCAGTAGAGCCCGCCTGTCCATCTCGGCCGTGACGCGGGCCGAGGTCCGCGCCGGTATGCGGCTCCCCGAGGAGCGGACCACCCGACGCCTCCTCACCCGGCTGGAGACCATCGTCTTGGACCGGCGCATCGCCGACCGGGCCGGCGACCTGATGCGCCACGTTCGCCATCAGGGCCGCCGCCTGCACCTGGCCGATGCCCTCATCGCCGCCACCGCTGTCCAGCGGGGGCTCACTCTTGTCACCCTCAACCTGTCCGACTTCGACGGGCTGGGCCTCAGTCTCTATCCCCTCCCCGACGACCTGACCTGAGGGGTGTACCTGCCTCGCTGGCTCGTAGCTCGTCCCCGGCCCGCACGTTCAGGGCCTCGGCCGTCACGGTGACGGTGGGGGTGACAATACAACCCCGGTGGTGTCAACCAGGGTGAATTCCACCTCGACCTCGCGGCCCACCAACCCACCCAGGGTGCGCCTGACAGTGGTGGCCAACCGGTTCTCCAGCCAGTCCTTGGCGTAGGCGTTTTGCGCTCCCACGGTGAACACCCCGTCTTCGCACGACAGCAACACCGTGTTCCTGACCCAGGTGTCGAAAGTAGCCTTGGTCATCTGGAGCCGGAGCTCGTCCAGGGCCTGTTTCCACAACTCCCGCGAGCCCACGTCCAGGCCGGGGATGGGGAAGCCGGGAACACGCCCGGCCGCCTCCGGCAGAACGTTGGTGGCCACGTCTTCCCACCCGCTTCGACCGGCTTCCCGGCGTAGCCGGTCGCCGAACACGCGATCCCACCGCCCAAATGCCTCGGCCAGCTCGGAGGGAACCGCCCGCCCGTCCACGGCGGCGGCCAGGAACGTGTCCCAGGTTGCGGCCGGCAGCCGGGCGAACGCCAGGAACGTCGCTGGCGGTGGATCGCCGGCCAGGAGTTGTTTGACCACGTACCCCGCCCCCAGGTCGTTGGCCAGGGCATACAACATCCAGCCCCGCACCGTATCGGGGCACGGATTGCCGGCGAGAATACGCCGGCGGTTGGAACCGACGATCTCGAAAATATCCAGGAGAGCAACAACAACATCCGGCGCGCCAGCGCCGTGCTGTTGTTGTCGTGCTTTTTCAGAAGGTGCTTTGATAAGTGCTTTAAGTGCTTGTATTGTTGTCACCCAATGTCCGAACCTATGTAACCCAATGTCCGAACCTATGTCACCCAATGTCCGTTCTTCCCCAACCCTATGTAACCCAATGTCCGAACCTATGTCACCCAATGTCCGTTCTTCCCCAACCCTATGTAACCCAATGTCCGAACCTATGTCACCCAATGTCCGTTCTTCCTGCCCCGGTGGCGACAGGGAAGGTAGCATATCCAACTGGCCGGTCTCGGGATCTCGACTGAAAGATTGCCCACTGCCCGACGTCGCTGCCTGGAACCGTTCCCCATCGCTTGGTGTAAGCGGATCCCACACCCGCACCTGGAATTCCGGCACTCGCCCCCGTTGTTTCTTGCCGTCCTTTTCCAAAACGGTGAAAAACCGGGCCGCTACGTCACTCTCTCGCAACCGGCGAAGATGTCTGTCAGCACACCCCACTTCCGCGGCCAGCTCTTTCCAAGACGCCTGGCACGTGTCACGCAGT
>JAJRXB010000563.1 GCA_024276515.1 Chloroflexota bacterium | reverse complement strand
TAAAGGGTCAGTTCCAGCGCGCAGTCGTCTGCATCGTCCCCTGCCAGTACTTCGCCCCCTGCGGGGACTTCGCCCCCTGCGAGGACTTCGCCCCCTGCGAGGACTTTGCCCCCTGCGAGGACTTTGCCCCCTGCGAGGACTTTGCCCCCTGCGGGGACTTCGCCCCCTGCGGGGACTTTGCCCCCCGGCTTGCAGGCAATGGGGGCCAGGTCGTAGCCCAACAGTCGAATCTTGCCGCCCAGTGATACGTCCAGAGGGGTCTGGACGCGGGGGGGACGAAATTCTCGTTCAACCGGGCCGCCGGCCGGCATACCGAACTTCTGGCGAAAGCGGGCCAGTTCCAGCAGCGTGCCCTCTTCGGGCAGGCGGATGGCGTAGGGCGTGTCACGCTCCGGGCTCAACTGGGGGGAGAGGCGCGCCGCCGGTTGCCACGGGTCGCGTCCGCGCATCACCCCCACGGCCAGCCGGTAGACGGGCAGGTCGCGGGTGTACCAGGGCAGGGTGTTGAATGTCACTTTCACCAGTTCGCCCGGACGCCAGCGCCGGGTGGGATACCAGACCAGCGCCGGCTGGTCCTCGACGGTGGCGCCCAGCGGGTTTCCCCACCGATCCAGCAGGTAAAGGGAGATGAAGTAGTCTTCTTCGATGGGGCGCAGCACCTGGAAATAGAGGGTGGGCTGCACTTCTTCGGCCCGGTTGAAGCGAAGGTCGAAGCCGCGCAGTCGCAGTGTGCCGCTGCCGGATTCTGGGGGGGAGAAGTCGGCGACCAGGGGATAGGTGACGTCGTTGGGGTTTGCCCGGACGAAGTTCAAAAATTCGTCGGGCAGGGTTGCCGGTGATGTTCCTCGCTTCAACAGCAAAAATCCGTCGTCGGCCACGACCGGGCCGAACGTCCCCCCGGTCAGCAGTTCCGAGACGATGAATCGGTGAAAATCGTCCTGGTTGACCAGCGACGACACGTCGAACAAGAGGTAGTCGGGGGCGGGGAGTCCGCCGAGCAGGGCCGGGTCGCTGAGCAGGGCCGGGTTTTGATACAACACGCGGCGGCTGCTGAGGTGTGGATTGAGATTGCTTTGGGCAAACAGGGCCGCGTCCGGAGGGACCTGGGCGAAGATGGCCCTTGCCCGGCGGTGGTGGTCGGTGATGGGCCAGGGTTGGAAGGGTCCGCCCTGAGCAGGGCCGAAGGGCCGGGCCAGGGGAGAGAATCCACGGGCGGAGTGGTAGGTCAGCGAGGCGACCAGCAGCAGACAGCAGGCAGCTACCCAAACGTACCGTCCCGCCGCCTGCGACCACCGTCTTGCCCAGTGGCTCAAACGCCCGACGCCGTGCAGGGTTGCGACCAGGACGAAAGGGGCGATGGGCGCCGCGTAGTGAAACTCTTCCAGCCGCCAGGTGAAGGGATTGTCGCTCAGGAGGTTGATGGCCAGGGAGGGGAGGGTCGGCAGCCAGACCAGGGGAGCGAAAACCGACAAAAAAGCGGTGGGCAGGAGCAACCCACCCAGGTAGCCGGGCAGGTTTGCCTGCCGCCATACGTGGTCCCACACCAGGCCGGGGTGTCGCACCAGGGTGTTGATCATCGCCAGCGGTGTCTCTCCCAGCCAGGCGTATCGCTCGGCCTGGATGTTGCCTCCCACCGGGCTGAACGGCGGTTGGATCAGGAAGACGGCCACGGCAAACCAGGCTACTCCCGCCAGCACCGTGGCACCTCCCCATCGCCACTGCCGCCGGGCGATCATCGTGTAAAGGCCCAGGGCCGCTATGGTGAGTCCCATGTCCTCCTTGCAGGCCATCGTCAGGACGGCGAAGAGCGCAAACCTCCGGGGCTGGTTTTGTTTCAGGTGATAAAAGGCAAACAGCAAAAATGTGGACGCCAGGGCGACGGCGTGAAAGTCATACATCACGGTCGCTTCCAGGGCCGGGAGCAGGAGGTAGGCCAGGGGGAAGGTGACGAGGAGCAGGGAATAGGGAATGGCCGATTTGCCATTTGCCATTTGCCCATTTGCCATTTGATAGAGGGGAAGCGCGCCCAGGCCGACGACGACCACCTGCACGATCAGCAACAACCGGGGACCGCCCAATCCCAGCCAGTAGAAGGGCACAAGCAGAAGCAGGATGGGCTCGACGTGCAACGCCAGCCGATTGCGGATGGGGGCCATGTTGGTGAACGCCAAAAAATCGCCGTGGGCGGTGTTCCACAACGCCTGGTTCACGTTGCCCAGGTCCATGCCGTTGGTGGCCAGGGCCGCGTGGCGACGCAGCGAGAGGGTGGCGAAGGTGAGAATGAAGGCCAGGATCAACAGCCAGACGGCGACGAGGGGGATTTGAGATTGGAGACCGGAGATTTGCCGACTTGCCAATTCGCTGTCTCGCTGACCCGTCGTCTCGCTGTTTCGCTGATTCGCTGATTCAAAAGTAGTCACAGCCAGGCACCTCTGCCGGGTTCTCAAGGGATGGGCGGCAAGGTCACAGTTGTCAGCCGCACGGCGTTTTCGCCGCTGGCATCGTCGGCCACAGGCAAACGTTCCAGCGTGTTGGGATGGTACAGCCCGGTCAGCAAGGTGTAGGTGCCGGAAGGCAGGTCCGCCGGCAGGGTAAAGGTGACGGTCTCGCGGACGCTTTCGCCCGGCTGCCAGAGGGTGGTTGGGTAGACGCTGCCCAGTGGCGCGTGGTCGGCAACCAGCACGTTGTTCCCCCCGGCGTCGCGCAGATGGACCAATACCCGGTAGTCATCTTCCATCGGGGCCAGACCCTGCCAGTAAAGGGTGAGGCGGGCCGACTGGCCGGGCTGCGGCTGCGGCGGCTCCAGAGTGTAGCCCAGCAACTTCACCAGCCAGGCGTCGGGCGTGCCGAACACGGCTTCTCGCGGCACCGCCGGCTCCAGGGCGATGGGACGGGGGTGGGGCAGAGACCGGAGCACGATGACGCCGTTGTCTTCCCGCACGAATTCGGTTTGGGCCAGAATCTGCTGCATAAATTCCCGGTCGTAATATTGCACCAGCAATCCCCACCGTTCCAGCACCAGCCAGACACGGCGCGGCTGGCTCAGCGTGGCGTTCAGTTGCTCCACGGTGGCGATCCACGGCGAGCCTAGCCAACGCTCCACCGGTTGCCCATCCTTTTCGAGAATGCGATAGGCATAATTTTGTCCCTGCACGGCGTAATAGTCGTTGCGCCCCAGGTAAATCGCGGCGGCGGCCGGCGTGCCGGTCAGGATTGCGTCCCCTTCATGCCAGTGATCCCTTACGTATCCGAAGGCGGCGTCGTAGTCGGGGCCGGTGCGGGCCAGCAGCGCCGACGTGGCCGGCCAGGTGTAAGCCACCAGGGCCAGGCAGGCGACCAGAATGGAGAGTGTGGAGATGGAGATGGGAGACCGGAGATTAGAGATTGCGTATTGCGTACTACGTGTTGCGTGTTGCCGACTTGCGACTTGCGATTTGCGATTTGCCGTTTGCCATTTGCCCCTTGCCATTCGGGTCAGGCCATCAGCCGCCAGGAGGAAGAGGGCTGGCTGAAGCATGAAAAGATATTTTTCGTCGCGCCGGTCGGGGGCGACGAAAAAGAGCATCTCCAGCGTGGTCGCGATCAAGGTCAGCGCCAGAAAGATGGTGGGCAGGTCGCGCGCCGACGCTCGACGGCGCAAAAGGTTGACCCCGGCCCAGGCCATCGCCAGCAAGGCCAGGGCTGTGGGCAGGATGGTCTCGGGCGCGGTGAAGAAGGGAGCCAGCGCCCGCCAGCTCCCGGCCAGGTCGGTGGACAGGGCTCCGTAGATGGCGATCACCTGGGCGACCCCGGCCGCCATCCCTTCCCCGGTCGCCGACAGGGGAGCGATTCCTTTGGGCTGCCCCATCCGCTTGACCAGGAAGGCGATCAGCACCACGACAACCAGTCCCCCCGCCTCCAGCCAGACCCGGCGCGAGCGGAACCAGGGCCGGTTTCCCCGCCGGCGCGCTTCGAGCCAGCCAACGGCGACCGTCGCCAGGATCAGCGGCGGGGCCAGAGTGATGGCGACGAATTGGGTCAAGGTGGCTCCCAGGTAGCAGATCAGAGCCAGCCGGCGCAACCCGCTCGCCCCAATCGGCGAGCCGGGGGAGCGGTGGGCTAGGGCTCCGGTGAAGGCGAGGTACAGGGTCAACAGAACCCACCCCTGGAGCAGGGTGTACATGCGCGCCCGTCCGCCCCACAGCACGGCGGTCGGGGCGACGGCCAGCAGGGTGGCGGCCAACAGCCCGGCCCCCGACGAGAACCATCGCCGGCCCACGTGCCAGGTCAGCAGCACGGTCAGCAGGCCGAAGAGGAGGCTGGTCCCCCGTATCACCTCCCGGCCAAAGCCAAACAGCGCGCTGGTGGCCGCCGCCGCGTAAGAGAAGAGCAGCCCGTGCTCGTAAAACAGGCTGGAGGGGAGCACCGGCACCCCCTTTTGCAGAATCATCTTCACCGCCAGCATGGTGACGAATTCGTCGGGATTCGGTTGCACGTTGACGATGTATCGCCAGCGCAGCCAGGCGGCCAGCAGCAGCACACCCCCCAGAATCAGGGATGAGGGGGTCAGGAAATATTTGCGCCTGATCTCCTGGGACATTGTGCTCCGGGGGCGGGACGTTGCCGATTCGGTCATAGGCAAAGCAGAGTACTTGTCCGTTAACAACTTCGTATATTTGTCGGCAAAGCAAGGCGGAAGTTGTTTCTGGACAAGCACAAAGGGGCGACGGCACAGTGCCGCAGCCATGTGCCTCGCCCCGTCTCCTTCCAAAAAGACATCTTCTATTGTAATGAAGGCGCGAAATAAGGCAAATTTGGTTCGGGGGCATTCAAAATGGGGTGAGACTGCGTCCGGTGGATGGCGGGGTAGGGGCGAACCGGTGTGTTCGCCCTGTAACGGGCTAGGGGGTGGTGGTTAAACTGTAAGTGGCGGGGTGATGTCATTGCGAGCGAAGCGATGCAATCTCCGGCTTGCAATGCGGGGATTGCTTCGTCCGTTTCACTCCCTCGCAATGACATATCACTTACTTTTCTACCACTACCCGCATCTAGGGATGCTCACTCCTCTTTGCAATGGGCAGGGTGAAGGTGAAGGTGCTTCCCTGGGCGGGGCCGGGGCTCTCGGCCCAAATGCGGCCGCCGTGGGCCTCGACCAGGTGTTCGGCAATCGTCAGGCCGATGCCGCTGCCGCCTCCCACCCGCGAGCGGGACTTGTCTACCCGGTAAAAGCGGGTGAAGATGAACGGCAGATGTTCGGCGGCGATGCCAATCCCGGTGTCGCTCACCGAGATGTGCACCTTCGCTCCCCGGCGACGGGCGGTCACCCGCACCTGGCCCCCGGCGGGGGTGTATTGCAGGGCGTTGCCCACCAGGTTCAGCAACACCTGGCCGATGCGGTCCTCGTCGGCCAGCACCGGGGGCAGGTCGGCCGGCACGTCGGTTTCCAGGGTGATCCCCTTCTCCTCGAACTGATGGCCCAGGCGGGCGACGGCGGCTCCCACCAGGTCGCGCGCCGACACCGGCCGGACGTTCAATGCGAAGGCTCCGGCTTCGACCCGGCTGAGTTCCTGCAAATCGGTGACCAGGCGTTGCAGACGGTCTGCCTCGCGGTAGATCCGTTGGAAGGTGGGCGCCTCGGCGGGCAGCACGCCGTCGATCAGCCCTTCCATCGAGCCCTTGATGGCCGCCAGTGGCGTGCGCAGCTCGTGGGCCACGTTGCCGATGAGTTCCCGGCGGGTCGCTTCCATCTGCTCCAGCTTGGCCGCCATCTGGTTGAAGCTGACGGCCAGCCGGGCCAGTTCGTCCAACTCGTCTCGGACAGGGCCGCCGGGCACGTTGACCCGCTCGTGGTAGTGCCCCTCGGCGATGCGCTGGCTGGCGACCATCATCTCCCGCACCGGCGCCACGATTCGCCGGCTGACAAACAGACTGACGACCACGGCCACCAGGAAGGCGGCCAGGGCCGCCAGCGCCAGCGCCTCGTTGACGGCGTTGCGGAAGTTGGTGAAAAGGTCCACCTCCAATTCCGACGCGGTGTCGCCCATCGCTGCTGCCATCGCCGCCATGTGCCGCTCGAAGGCCTGGGGCACCATAAATTCGGCGGCCGAGGCCAGCACCACGGTGCCGACCAGGATGACGATCAGGTACGACAGGAACAGCTTCCACCCCAGGTGGCGGCGCAGACGGCGCATCATTGCTCACACCCCCTCGTCTTCAAACCGATAGCCCACCCCGCGCACGGTGACGATGAAGCGGTCGTCGCCCAGCTTTTGCCGGATGTGCCCGATGTGGACGTCTACCACCCGCTCCTCGCCGTAGAAGTTGTAGCCCCACACCTTTTCCAGGAGCTGTTCGCGGCTGAGCACCAGCCCGTGATGTTCGGCCAGGGTTTTGAGCAGGTCGAACTCGATGGGGGTGAGCTCCACCAGTTTGTCGTCCACCCACACCTGGCGGCGACCGGGGTCGATCCGAATGCGACGAAAGGTCAGGGTGGGGGGTTCGGTCACGCTGCCTCCAACGCGAAGGCGACGCAGCGCGGCCTTGACCCGGGCCACCAGCTCGCGCGGGCTGAAGGGCTTGGTCAGATAGTCGTCGGCCCCCACCGACAGGCCCACTATCTTGTCGGTTTCCTCCGATTTGGCGGTGAGCATGATGACGTACACGTCTGACTCGCGGCGCAACCGGGTGAGCAGCTCGATGCCGTCCATGCCGGGCAACATCACGTCCAGCACGATCACGTCCGGTTTGAAGGCGCGGGCCGCCTTGAGACCGGCGGGGCCGTCCATCGCCGTGTAGACTTCGTAGCCTTCCTTGCGCAGATAGGCTGTCACCAGGTCGATGATGCTCTGTTCGTCGTCAACTACCAGAATTTTTGTGCTCGACACAATGTCCTTTCTCTCCACTTCTCAACCGGCACAGCAACTCAGCTTGGCCACGTCCTTCTCAAAGGTCTGGGCGGCCAACTTCAACCCCTCGACCATCGTCAAATAGGGGAAGATGGTCGTCGCCAGCTCGCGGGTGGTGTAGCCCGCCTTGAGGGCCAGCACCGCCACCTGAATCACTTCTCCCGCCTCGGCGGCCAGCACGTGCGCGCCCAACAACCGGTCGGTGGCCTGGTCGGCCACCAGCTTGATCAGGCCGCGGGTGTCGCGGGCCGCCAGCGCGCGGGGCACGTGCTCCAGGGGCAGCAGCGACGTCTTGACGTCGTACCCCGCCTCGCGGGCCTGTCCTTCGGTCAGCCCCACGGTGGCCACCTGGGGATCGGTGAACATCACTTCGGGCAGCGCCGAGAGGTCCAGCCGTCGTTCGCTGCCGGTGAGGGCGTTCTCGGCGGCGATGACCCCGCCGGCCGCGGCCACGTAAACGTAATCGGCCAGGCCGGTCACGTCCCCCGCCGCGTAGACGTCCGGGTTCGTGGTTTGCAGGGTGGGGGAGACCTGCACGTGTCCCTGGGGTCCCAGAGCGACGCCGGCGTCTTCCAGGCCCAGGCCGCCGGTGTTGGGGATGTGTCCCAGCGCGGCCAGCACTTGTTGGGCGCGGAATTCGCGCCGCTCGCCTTCCACCTCTGCCACGACGATCTTCTCGTCCCCTTCCGTCCGCAGTTCCAGCAATTTCACGCCGGTGACGACGGTGATACCTTCGTCCTCCAGATAGCCCCGCAGGGCGTCGCCGATCTCCGGCTCGCGTTGGGGGATGATGCGTGGGCTGCGTTGCAGGATCGTCACGGCGGTGCCAAAGCGGGCGAAAGTCTGGCCCAGCTCCAGGGCCACGAAACGTCCGCCCAGGACGACGAGGGAGCGGGGCTGCTGCGACAGGGTCATAGCCGTGGTGCTGGTCAACACGTCCATTTCGTCGGCGCCGGGCAGGTCGGGCAACCAGGGGTGCGCGCCGGTGGTGATGATGTACTTGCCGGCCTGGTAGGCCCGGTCTCCGACGGTCAGCGTGCCGTCGCCGTCAAAATGCGCCCGCCCCTCGATGAGGGTGATCTGCGGGTAGGCGGCCAGCACGTCGGCGTATTTGGCCTGACGCAACTCGGCCACCAGTTCGTCCTTCTGGCCGATGACACGGCTCCAGTCCAGGTCGACCTGGCGGGTGTGGGCCCCGGTGAAGGGGTGATGGCCTGCCTTGTGCCAGGCTTCGGCGGTGCGGATGAGGGTTTTGCTGGGGACGCAGCCGATGTTGACGCAGGTGCCGCCCAGGCCGATGGCCCCGTCGTTGACCAGGCCGACGCGCGCGCCCAGTTCAGCTCCCCGGATGGCGGCGGCGAAACCGGCCGACCCGCCGCCGATGACCATCAGATCGTAGTCACGACCGCCGACGACCGTCGGGCGACGGCTGCCGGTCTCTTCGGTGGGGGGCAGCGGTCGGCGGTCGGCGGACGTCACCCGGTAGCCGGCGGCCTCCACCGCTTCGACCAGTGCCTGGTCGGGCACGTCGGGGTTGGTCACCAGCTCCGCCTGGCCCGATTGCCAGCCGGGAACGTTCACCTGGATTACGCCGGGCACGCCTGCCAGGGCCCGGCTGACGTGGTCGGCGCACGAGTCGCAGGTCATCCCTTCCACGCGCAGGTTGATGTGCTGTTGTTCGCTCATATCTTAAATCTCCTGGAATTCTAGACCCCATCCCCCCCACTGGGATAGAGTGTAGCACAGCAGGAGCGATCTGTCAACTCGCCTACCAGGTGACAGTCACTTTCATAAGGGTGTGTTTCACCTCAGTTGGAGCGCGGAATTTATTCCGTTTTTTGGGCTGTTGGCAGAATGAACTCTGCACTCCAGCCCGTCACCTCTACTCGTTTGAAACACACCCCTTTCATAAGTGCCTGTCACCTGATTTAAGTGCCCGGCACCTGATTTGGCCGTTTGTCCGCCGCCAGCGGCAGGGAGACCTCCAGGGTTGTCCCCTGGCCCGGTTTGGAGCAGACTTCTATCTGGCCGCCAAAGAGCAGCGCCCGCTCGCGGATCCCCATCAGCCCGAAGTGACCGGCGCGCGCCAGGTCGGCCGGGTTGACCGGCGGCTCAAAACCGCGGCCGTCGTCCTGCACCCGCAGGGTCAGCCCGTTGGGGGCAAAGGCGATGGTCACACAGGCGGTCTGCGCCCCGGCGTGGCGGACGACGTTGCTCAGCCCCTCCTGGACGATGCGATAGGCGGTCAACTCCAGGTCGGGGGTCAGGCGGCGCACCTCCCCTTCGACCTGGACCGACACCGTCAGGCCGTCCGCGCGGGTCTCCTGGGCCAGCATCTCCAACGCCGGCACAAAGCCCAGGTCTTCCAGGTACAGGGGGCGCAGCGCCCGGCTGAAGCGTCGCACCTCGGCCTGGATCTCCTTCGCCAGCGCCCGCAACTCCGATAGCCGCTGGCGGGCGCGTTCGGGGTCTTTGTCCAACGTCTTCTGGACCATCTCTACCCGGTGGCCCAGGGCGATGAGCGACTGGACGGTCTCGTCGTGCAGCTCTCGCGCCAGCCGTTTGCGCTCCTCTTCCTGGGCCATCGTCACGGCGGCGATGTAATCTCGCATCCCCGACTGGTAGCGTTGGATTTGGTCGGACATCCCTTCCAGTGTACGCCGCAGGTCCTCGATCTCCTGCACGCCGCCCACCGGCTGGCTGACGGCGGCGAAGTCCCCCCAGGCGACGCGCGTTGCCTGCTGGTCCAGCGCCTGCAGGGGACGCACCACGTAGCGCAGGCCAAAGGTAAGGGCCAGCCCCGACACCAGGGCCGCCACCACCACCGCCAGCGGCGCCAGCAGCGACAGGCGCATCACCGGCGCGATCAACTCCTCCCACGGCTCCTGCACCACCAGTCCCCAGCCCGGCCCGGCCACCGGTGCGTAACCCACCACCAGTTCCCGGCCATCTGGCTCCCGGTGGTAGGTGGCCCCGGCCTGTCCCCGGACGACCGCCATCACCCCCTCGTGGCCCGGCAACGTTTGCCCTACCAGCGCCGGGTCCGGATGGTAGATGATCCGCCCCTCGGCGTCCACCAGAAAGGCCACCATCCACCGGTGGTCTGGGACGAGTCCCAGGTTTTTCACGCCCACCGGGCTTTCGGCCTGTGCCTGGGCCACCACGTCGGTCCATCCCAGCCGCTCCAGCGACACCCCTCCCACCACCCGCTCTCCCCCCTCCGAGGTCCAAACGATGAGCAAACCGTGGCGGCCTGAGACAGGGTCCACGAAGATGGGGGAGAAGAGCGGCTGGCCGGGCTGTCCTTTCTCTCTCGCCAGCCATTCGGAGATGGGATGGGCGCGCCAGGCTTCCGGGGAAGGGGAAGCCGTCACCAGCCTGCCGGCGGCGTCCAGACGGGCCAGACCGCCATCGAACAGGGTGTCGAGGGTGTCGCTGGCGGTGAGTCCCCCTGACCCGTCGGCCAGCACTTCCAGCAGGGCGACCCGCTCCGCCAGCCCGTCGCTCAGATGGGCCGCCGCCAGCCGGGCCGAACGGGCGTCCAATTCCTCTACCAACTTTCGCATCGAGCGCTGGTGGGTGATGATGCCCATGAGCGCCACCGCCACCAGAGCCAGCGTCAGCGGCAGCACCGTCCACAGCAAAAGCTGCACCCGTAGTCCACGCAGACTGCCCAGCGCCCCTGGCACTTGCCGAAACATTGGCTACTCCACCGCTTCGTCGAGGGTGATCCAACCCTGCTTCAGTGCCAGCAGCACGGCCTCGGTGCGGGTGCTGACCCCCAGCTTGCCGAAGATGTTGGCCAGGTGTCCCTGCACGGTGCGGTCGCTGATGCCCAACTCGCGCCCGATGGCTCGATTGGTGTGGCCCCGGGCGGCCAGGCGCAGCACGTCCAGCTCCCGCTCCGTCAGCCCTTCGACGGCCGCCTGAGCGCCGGGCGGCTTGCCGCTGGCCAGTTGGGCCATCACTTTGGCCGTCACCACCGGGTCCAGCGCCGACTCGCCCGCCGCCACCGCCCGCACCGCCCGCACCAACTCGTCGGAGGAGGCGTTTTTGAGCACGTAGCCGCTGGCCCCCGCCTGGAGCACAGCGAAGATGTAGGGGTCGTCGTCGTAGGCGGTGAGGACCAACACGCCTACTTCGGGCGACTGGGCCTTGATCTGCCGCGCCGCTTCCACCCCGCTCATCTCCGGCATCTGGATGTCGAGCACGGCCACGTCGGGGTGATGTTCCAGGGCGAGCGTCACCGCCTCGGTCCCGGTGGTCGCCTCGGCGACCACCTGGATGTCGCCTGCTTCCTCCAGAAACTCGCGGATTCCCTTGCGCACCACCGCGTGGTCGTCGGCCAGCACCACGCGAATAACCTGGGCCTTGTCCACGGTAATCCTCCTTTTGTGATAGCCTTACTGCCCGATCACCGCAGGTGATCCAGCAGCCCTTGCAGATAGGCTGCGATCAACCTTGCGTGCCGTGATTCGCATCCCAAAAAATAAGTGGCTTTCTCCTCTCCCTTGCGTTGCACGGCAAAGGCGTCGGTGAAGCTGCGGACCCCCGTCAATTTGCGATCCAGGTGAATGGTTGTGTGGGTGTCGCTGGGGAAGACCAGGCGTTGATTGCTGATAAAAAGGTTTCCTCGGTCCAACACGGTCAATGCACGCTGGTCGGGTGGCCCATTTACGCTGTCTACCCCGTTGGGCAAGGTAGGTCCCTCGGCCCGTGTCAAATTGTTGACCTGGACGTAGCACTTTTCGTGAGTGTGTCCGAAGATGAGTTTGGCGATGGTGGTGGTCGGCGGGTGGACACGCTCCAGGTCACCGGCGGCGATGGCCTTCAAATCGGCGTCCGTGTAGCACGTGCCGGCGATGTTATGCAGCTCGGCGGCAGTGAACGGGCGTCCGAGCAGTTCGGTCTCGACGTTGCCATAGTCGGCACCGATGGCCCGAAAGGTGAATCGGTTATGGGGCAATAGTCCCAGCCACCGACCCCGCTCTACCTCCGACTTGCAGGCAGGACAGGCATATCGCCGGCCATTGCCAGCCAGGGGAGATTGGCCACAAATTGGGCACGGGTCCACAAGCACCTCTTCGCTCATAGCGGGAATCCTCCACTTGAATCCAAAGGCATCAACTTCACCGGGGCGAAGCCTGGGGTGGGTAGACAGCTTTTTCATTATACCACGTCTTGGCGCCTATCCGAAAAAACATGAAGCAGGCTGGGCCTGGATTTTGCCCGTCGTTCTGCCGATGGTATAATCAGGCTATGCGTAATAATCCAGAACGTTTGGCCTGGGTTGTGCTTCTGCTGGCCTTCGCCACTTTTTGTGTGCTGGCTGTCGCCATTCCTCTGGGGGTCCGCTGGTATCTCCTCAATTCTATGACGGCTGAAGTGACGGCCGTGACATCGGTGCGCGGGACGGTGTTGGCAGAAACGCGCAAGGCCAACTTGCCGATTCCCATCACCGATGGCAGTACCGCCGAAGTTGAGGAAGGGGTGATCATCACCACCGATGACACGTCTCAGGCCATTCTGACGTTTTTCAACGATAGCACGCTCACCCTCTATAGCGAGACCCGGGTGCAAATTCAACGTGCCCGCACCCCGCGTTTTGGCTGGAGCCATCGCCCCGACACCATTGTGGTTGATTTGGAACGGGGACGGATTCGTGTTGCCACGACCAGTCGTTCCGGCTTGTTGTTTGAAGTGCGTTCTCCCCAGGCTGTGATCAACCTGAGTGAGGGGAGTTTTTCAATTGAGGTCGGCGATGAAGGCACTCAGATAACCGCGCGCTCTGGCAGAGCGCAACTGGTCGCCGCCGACGAGATGGTGAGATTGACGGCGGGCGAGCGCTCGATGGTTTACCCTGGCGAAGCCCCTTCCCCCCCGTTGCCCGCCGAGCAGAATCTCCTCGTTAACGGCGATTTCTCTGCGCCGCTGGAAGAGGTGTGGGAGGTTTACAACGTCGAGCCGCCTGGCGGGGTTGTCACCACCAGCGTGAGAATCATCGAGCTGGGCAACCGCTACGCGGTGGTGTTTCGCAGCCAGGGCCAGGACAACCTCCACAGCGAAGTCGGCATCGTCCAGGAAGTGAACAAAAGCGTGCAGGATTTCGACTCGCTGCGGATTCAGCTCGATGTGCGCCTGGACCGACAGAGCTTGCCGGGTGGTGGCACGCTGGGCTCCGAGTTCCCCGTGATGATTCACCTGGCCTACAAAGACGCCGACGGCAACGATCGAGATTGGTATCACGGCTTTTATTACGTGCCCCCGTCCGAGAATTGGCTCCTGTTCAACTCGCCCGACAACTCCAGCGAACGGGTCGCTCGCTTTCTCTGGTATCCCTACGAGTCGGTCAATCTGCTCGACAGCCTGGGTACAGCCAAGCCGGTTTACATAAAATATATCCGCATTTACGCTTCTGGCTGGATTTACGATTCCCTCATCGCCGACGTGGCCTTGCTGGCTCAGGATTAGCTCGTAGTATGAGCCGAGAACGAATCCTCCTCGTCGTTGCCCTGGCCCTCTTTATGGGGCTGACCACCTATCAACTTACCCTCCCTGGCCTTCACTACGACGAGGCATTCGAAGCCGTGCCGGCCATGCAACTTCTGCTCCACCAGCCGGTGACCACCTTTCGCGGCAATGGCTTGCTCCTCGCTGGGCGACTCTTCCCGCTGATGACGCAAGATTACATCGGCGCGATCAATACCTACGCCTCCATCCCCTTTTTTTTGTTGCTGGGTATCACTCCCTTCAGTCTACGGGCAATGGCCGTTGCCATTGGCTTGCTCACTCTCTGGCTGACGCATCGGCTGGCACGCGAGCTTTACGGCCCCGGTGTTGCCGGTTTGGCCTCGTTGCTGCTGGCGGTGAATCCGACCTTCGTCTTTTGGAGTCGTCAGGGGGTGTTTGTCACCTCGGTGACGGCGACGATTGGGGTAGGGGCGGCGTTGGCCTGGCTGCGCTGGTGGCGGACCGGCGCTCGCCGCTATGCCATCGCCGGCGCGTTTCTCTTTGGTTTGGGGCTGTATGCCAAACTTCTTTTTCTGTGGCTCATCGTCGCCCTGGGACTGGCCGCCACATTGCTCAACCTTGACCGCTGGCGACGTATCGGCAAGGAGTTGGCCGGCTGGTGGGTTGGCTGGCCTGTTTTGGCCTTTTTGCTGGGGGTTGCCCCGCTTATCGTCTACAATTTGCAGACCGGTGGCACGTTCAGCAGCGTTGGGGGCAACCTCACCACCTCGTATTACGGGACCAACAATCTGGCCTTTTTGCCCAATTTGCTGGAACGGATCAAACAATTTGGCGCGGTGCTGGCCGGGAGTCACTTTTGGTATCTGGGAGAAACCTATGCCAATTGGTTGAGCGTTGGGCTGTTTTTGGCGGCCCTGGGCAGCACACTCTGGCTGACAATCGGCTCCGACCCCGCCGCAGTCCGGCGCGCGCTGTTTCCCTTTCTCGTCATCGGCGGGGTGATTCTGGCGAGCTGCGCCACGGTGTCCGCGCTGTGGGTGACGCACTTCGCCATTTTGACGCCGTGGCCGCCGCTGGCCGTCGCTGCTGCTGCCGGCCTGATCCTCCGCCGCAGCCGGCTGCGCCTAGCGGGGCGGGGGGTGAGCGTGACGGTGGCCCTGGTGGCCCTGACGGTTGGCGCGTCGTGGGCCGGAGACCTGATCACCGACGTGCGCTATCACCAGGCGATGGCGACGAGCGGTGGCCTGGGTGCCCACTCCGACGCCATCGAGGACCTGGCCCGCTGGCTGGCCGCCGACGAGCGGCGCGGAATGCCGGTGGCTGCGATGGACTGGGGTATCGCCGCCCCCGTGGCTTTTCTCACCCGCGGTGAGGTGACGCCGGTCGAGGCTTTCGGCTACGGCTGGGAGACCGACGCCGACTTTGCCGCCCGGCTGAATCGGTTCATCCACGATCCCCGTAGCATTTACCTGTGGCGCGCTCCCGATGAAATCATCTTCGACCGCAGCGCTGACTTCCGAGGGCTTTACGATCCGCTGGGGTTGGAGGAGGACATTCTCGAAGCCTTCTACGAACGCAGTGGCCGGCCGGTCTTGGGGGCCACCCGGCTGGTGCCCAAAGGGACCGCCGTCAACCCGCCTTGACACGGACTCCACGGATTCCACGGAGGTCACGGATGGCACGGCTGACACCCTGGCCCGCTTGGCGCAGCCAGGGCGGGCGGACTCCACGGATTGCACGGGCTGACGCGGACTCCACGGATTGCACGGATTGCACGGATTGCACGGATTGCCCGGATTGCCCGAAGCGACCCTCAAAGGTATAATGGAGTTGTTCCCTTTTAAGCAACAACCAAGTGACCGGCACTTAAGCATCTGCCCAGAAAGGCTCTTTTTTGCCATCATGCTGCTGGAAATGGCGACAAAAGTGCCGGTCACTTTATTCAGGAACAACTCTAATGTGACCACATTGGGTGTATGATGACCGAACCTGCCTGGAAGAAATACCTCACCGATTACAATGAGGGGCTGGGCGTCGTTTACGAGCGCTTCGTGCTCAACGATTACCTGGACCGATTGGTGGACGAGCACGGCGTCCGCACCGTGCTCGAAGCTCCTCTCTACGGCATGGCCGGCGTCAGCGGCATCAACAGTGTGCGCCTGGCCCAGCGGGGCTGCGACGTGACGTTGGTGGATTGGGAGGACGAGCGACTCAACGGCGTCACCCGCATCTGGCGTGAGTTGAACCTGCCGGCCCGCTTCGTGCTCCACTCCGACTTCGCCCATCTCCCCTTTGAGGACGACACCTTCGACCTGGCCTGGGAGTGGGCCGGCCTGTGGTATCTGCCCGACGCGGAGTCACTGCTGCGCGAGTTGGTCCGCGTCAGCCGCAAGTTGGTCTTTGTGGCGATGCCCAACAATCTTCAGGTGGGCTACCTGATGCGCAAATATCTGATTGACCGCCCCTTTTTCGACACAGTGGACGAACGGTGGGTCCAGATGCGGCGTATCAAACAGGTGCTACGCGGCGCGGGCGTGCGCTTCATTGACCAGGGTGTGCTCGATGTGCCCCCCTGGCCCGATACGGTGATGCCTGCTGCCGAGGTGCTCAAACGGCTGGGAATCAGAAGCAAGAAGCTCAATGCCCAGTTCACCGGCGATGGTTGGAGTTGGAGCACGATGGCTTATTATCTGGGTCAGGAGCCCGACCTGCGCGACCGGGTGATGAAGTACGCCTGGCTCGACCGCGCGCCTGTGCCCTGGCAACTCAAGCTTATATGGGCCCATCATCGTTACGTGTTGGGGACAGTAGCGAGCGATGGCTGAACTCGTTTTGCTCAAACTTGGTGGCTCTGTCATCACCGATAAAAAGAGTCCCTTCACCGCCCGCGAAGAGGTGATTCGCCGTTTGGGGCGGGAGATTCGGCAGGCTCTCGACGACCGGCCTGACCTGCAGCTTATCCTGGGGCATGGCTCAGGCTCCTTCGGCCACGTCGTCGCCCAGAAATATCGCACGCGAGAAGGAGCCGTCCGTGAGAATAGCTGGCGCGGATACGCCGAGACTGCCGCCGCCGCCGCTCGTCTCAACCGATTGGTCACCGATTTGCTGCTGGAAGAAGGGGTGCCGGTGGTCAGCTTTCAGCCGTCGGCGTCGGCTCGTTGCCGCAAAGGGGAGCTGACGTACTTCGACACGTACCCGATGAAACGGGTGCTCCAGGCCGGCTTGATCCCCCTGGTCTACGGCGACGTGGCGGTAGACGAAGTTCAGGGCTTCACCATCATCTCCACCGAGCAAATCTTCGACCACGTCGCCCGCGAATTGCCCCGTCCCGGGACGATGCATCCGGCTCGTATCATCCTGGCCGGCGTCGTGGATGGCGTGTACGACGCCGATCCCCTGACTCACCCCGACGCCTCGCGCTACGAGGAGATCACGCCGGACAACTGGCCTGAAGTGGAGGCCGCCCTGGGCGGTTCGCATGGCACCGACGTGACCGGCGGCATGTTCAGCAAAGTACGCGACATGTATCACCTGGTGTTGGCTCAGCCACCGTTGCAAATCCGCATCATCTCCGGCGAAATCCCGGGCCACGTCGCTTCGGCCCTCTCCGGCAGCGATACCGACATTGGCACCCTTATTTGTTGAACGGAGGAGAATCCCTTTGGACACTATCGAACTTGCCTCAGGTTTCACCCCGATCCCCCAGCCGATTGGTCGGCTCTTGGAGCTGGCCTACAATTTGTGGTGGTCCTGGCATCCTCAAGGCCCGGACCTCTTCTGCGCCGTGGATGCTTCGTTGTGGGACGAGGTTTATCACAACCCGGTCCGCTTCTTGCGCGAGGTGCGCCAGGTCACCCTCGACGAGGCCGCCGGGGACCCTGAATTTCTGCGCCAGTATCACAGCGTGATGGCCGATTTCGACGCCTACATGACCGGCGCGGATACCTGGTTCAATCGCACCTACCCCGGGGTGGGCGACGGCCCCATTGCCTATTTCTCGGCCGAGTTCGGCCTGCACGAGGCGTTGCCCATCTATTCCGGCGGCCTGGGCATTCTCTCCGGCGATCACTGCAAAGAAGCCAGCGACCTGGGGCTGCACTTCGTCGGCGTTGGCTTTTTGTACCCGCAGGGATACTTTCGGCAGCGAATCAACGCCGATGGGACGCAAGAGGCCATCTATGAAAAGCTCAACTTCGCCGAGGTGCCGGCCCTGCCCGCCTTCGACCGGGACGGGC
>JAJRXB010000562.1 GCA_024276515.1 Chloroflexota bacterium | reverse complement strand
GAGCCGACTTTAGCTATTAGGCTGCGGATTTATTCGCAGCAAAAAGCGGCCGGAACGACATGTGGGTAATGCATAGCCCAAATTGGGAGAGGGAGGGGGTGCAGGCGGGGGTTGCTTCACCTGTCAAGGCTATTCGCAACCTTCGCAAGGGTGGCTGAGTAGTTCGACAATGTCATATTTGTCATTGCGAGCATCCGAAGGATGCGAAGCAATCTCCTACGATGCATTGTGGTGATTGCTTACCCCGCTCGGGGCACAGGTCGTCGCTGCGCTCCCCGCAATGACAGGTCTGGCGGTGATGTGACATCGTCAAGGTAGTTACACGAAATTTAGCTAATGAGTACTACGCCGGCCATGCTCCAAAGGATTCAAAATATGGTATAATGAGAAGCGCAGTTTCACCATTTGGCACCTGATGCCAGCACGCTTTTGTCATCGCCGGAGGGAATCGCTATGCCCGATCTGGTTGGACACACACTGGGCCAATATCGCATCGTCGAGCAAATCGGCCTGGGCGGTATGGCGACTGTTTACAAAGCCTATCAGCCGGCCCTTGATCGCTACGTGGCCATCAAAGTCCTCCCCGCCTATTACGCGCACGAACCCGGCTTTGCCGAACGATTTATCCGCGAAGCCAAAGCCGTGGCCAAACTCACCCACCCCCACGTGCTGCCCATCTACGACTTTGGGCAGGAAAACGGACTGAGCTACATCGTAATGCAATACGTGGACGCCGGCACCCTCAAGGAGATGCTGGGCCAGCCCATCAACCTGATGACGGCCACCAACGTCATCGAACAGATTGCCGATGCCCTGGACTACGCCCACGACCAGGGCATCATCCACCGCGACGTAAAACCATCCAACGTGCTGATGGACCGGGGGCGCTGGGCCTTGCTCAGCGACTTTGGCCTGGCCAAGATAGTCGAAGGCTCGGTGCAACTCACCGGGTCGGGGGTAGGCGTTGGCACGCCGGCCTACATGGCCCCAGAGCAGGGCCAGGGCCTCAAAGTGAACAGGCGGGCCGACATCTATTCGCTGGGCATCATCCTGTACGAAATGGTCACCGGGCGCGTGCCCTTTGAGGCCGAAACCCCAATGGCCATCGTCGTCAAGCACATCACCGAACCCCTCCCTCTGCCGCGCAAAATCAACCCCGATCTGCCCGAATCGGTCGAGCGGATCATCATGAAAGCCCTGGCCAAAAACCCGGACGACCGCTACGAGACGGCGGGCAAAATGGCCCGGGCCCTGCGCAAAACGGTCGCCAGCCTCGACACGGCGGTGGTCGAGGCGATGCCATCCCCGCCGACGGTGGCGGCTGGAGCAGGGGAGACGCCGACCGTCCTGGAAGAAGGGGACGCCACCCGGGTCGTGCCACCCCCGGCGACAGCCACGCCAAAGGGCAAGGGCTTCCCGGCCTGGGCGATGGCCGCAGCCGGCGTCGTAGCACTGCTCCTGCTGGTGGGCGGGTTGCTGCTGGCGCGGGCCCTCAGCACCCAGCGCGCCGGGGAAGCTACCGAAGCCGCCGCGACAGAAGCTCCCCAGGCCGTGGAGGTTGGGACCCCAACCGAGGCCGGCGGAGAGACAGTCGCCTCCCCAACCTCCCGCCCGACCGAACCACCCCCCACCGAAACACCGCCGCGTCCTGTGCTGGGAGATTTGTTCGCCGAGCGGGCCCTGAACTTCATCGAGAGCAATCCGCCTATCTTCGAAGATGATTTCAGCAACCCCGACTCTGGATGGGCACTCACCAACGACCAACAGGGGCAGGAAGGCATTTACGAAGATGGAGCTTTCGTCGTGCGGGTGCCCGAGGTCGTGGGAGGGGAAAATCTAGCCACCGTCCCGCTGCCGATGGACAAGCCGTTGTCTAACTTCGTTTTGCAATTCGACCTGGTTACGATAGATGGGGGGGCGGGTGCGAATTGGGCGGTTGGCTTCCGTGTACAACGTGACCGCGGCCTCTACGCCGGGTTGAGTGTGCAGCCTCGTGGCTTCGGCATCGTCCGTTTTGAATCGGGCGAGGAGACGAGGCTGGCACAGGGCATGGCGTCGTACAACCCCTACGAAGAGACCCAGGTGACACTGGCGGCGATAGGCCCGGCCGTGATGCTTTTCCTCAACGGCGAGCGGGTCGGCGTGGCCCGCACCGAGTTCCTGCGTCCGGGCCGCATTACTTTTAACGCCAACAACAGCGGCAACCCAATGGTGGCCTATCGTTTCGACAACGTGCGTCTGTGGGACCTGACAGCGTTGGCGGAGCAGCTTCAGCCGGAGGTTCCTGACATAACGATCACCGAGGATTTCGAGGACGGTCAGGCCGCCGGCTGGGAATTGGGGGAGGGGGCCAAGATCATCCAGCAGGAAGACGGCAACCACGTTCTGCGAGTCGATCCGGGATATGCCTTCTACCTCACCGGAGAGTGGCCGGCCGTCAACCTGATCTTCAGGGCGAAGCCGCTCGACACCGGACTTATGCTCAATTTCAACCTCCGCGAAGTCCCCGGCGGTTCCGCGCATTACATGGCCCATTTCTTGCCAGAAGAGATTTTGCTTCACCGGTTTGTGGGCGACCAGGAGACCGAGGTGGCGCGCGCTCCGATTGTCCGCCGCCCCGACGAATGGCGCGAGGTCAACCTGATCTCCAACGTGGGACACATCGAGATACGGGTGGACGACGAGCTTGTGCTGACCTACGACGACCCCGACCCCTTGCTTCCCGGCACCATCGTTTTTGCCAGTGGCGATTCACCCGTCCCCCAGTTGATCGACGACGTGGTGATTGAGCCGCTCAAGCCATAGCGATAGATTTGGGTGTGGCTAAAATCTGTAGGAGGTAGTAGCAACTTATGAAGGTTAAGAAATTAAACGAGGTATCGCTGCTGGCGTCGCCTGGGACTGCCCGTCCTGCCTGCACCTGGGGTGCGGCACAGGTGGCTTCCGGGCCAGGGAAAGTCCCAGGCTAACACTTGCGCCTGCGCGCAGTGCAGGTGCAGGGGAAGGGCGCTGCCCATAGGTCCCCTCTGGGGAAAAGCGCCCTATATCTCCGTCTTGGAGAGGCACAACAGCCTGCTTTTCTCCGAAGGGGACCTACAGGTAGCAGGCTTGAGCTTTTAGCCTGGAGCTTTAGCTCGAGGCGACCGGTGGGGCTTGTATACCGAAATACATTCTTAAACGTCATCAGTTGCTGGGAACGACTAAAGTCGTCACTACTACAAAATTTAGCCACACTCGATAGATTTTGTTCCCACACGCCTCCAAAAATCCCCTCGGCTCGGGCCGGTCTCTCTCACGGCTCGGGCCGG
>JAJRXB010000561.1 GCA_024276515.1 Chloroflexota bacterium | reverse complement strand
CCCCCGAATATATTCCAGGTGTTGAGCAAAATGATCGGGTGACACGGCCAACCCGTGAGGATCAACGGCCAGGTCTGCAACCCGATGATACATCAGGATGATCCCTCCTGGCTTGAATGCTCTTCTCAGTACACGGAATGGGCTTGTGATACACCCGAGTCCTCTCATCCACTCCCCTTGCCACCCTCAGAGGCCGTCTGAGTAAATGCCGCGCAAATCCCAATTGGCCAAATCCAGCAGTTGAAGGTCTGCCAGCACCCAATCGGCCTCCAACATTTCTTGATGAATGGGCCTTACTAAAACAGTAGGGCGGGTGACATCTCGCGTTTTCCACTTCGTCTCGTCCAAAACCTTGAATCCGGCATTTCGCAGAAGTTTTTTCGCCTCGTCCGACAGTGTCCCTGACCAGATATTCAAGTCATCAAAGTCCCCCCAATGGATAGCAGCCTGAAGCAGGTCGGCTCCAACCTGTGAGTCCGTAGCTTCCCAGTCCACGATGTTGACCCAAGCACTCTCCCCTGCATAGGCCGACGTTTGCAAGACGAGATATCCCTCCAGCTTAGTGCCCTCCCAAAATAAGAACCGGTAGAGGGATAAGGGATTCTCGAAGCGCCAGGCAAAGTACTGCCAATCTCTCACGTGCCTTATGCGTCCATCGCCGCCGATCCGCGCCACCAGTTCAGCCATCGCCTTCGGTCGCGGACGTTGCTCAACAGACACGTGTCTGCCGACATAGCTACGGGTCCGGGCACCATTGCTGTCGAGGGCATCAAAAGGGCCACGCCTTTTGGCTGGAGCGAACAAGCGTGGTCGGCGCACAACTCTCCGCATCCACCGATAAGCTGAAGCAAGCCAGGGCAGCCTACGCGCAACTCTCCGCATACGACCAGAAAGGGCTCCCCGCCTGGCTGGCCAGTGGGACGCTCCCAAAGGTCCCACGCTGCGCCAGCCCCTCATCAAGAAGCCAAGATAGGCACCCCGGTTCGCGCTCAGGCTGAAGACGTGGGTGTAACCACGGTTCGCCAGATCATTCATAGCCGTCATCATAAGCTTTGTAAAAAGCCCACGGTTACGGTGATCCGGGTGGACCACCAGATCGGCGGAACACGGAACAGGCAACCTTTGACGTGGGCGGCCAAGCTGCCATTTGGCGCCGAACATACCGATCATCCCCACTACTTGCCCCCCACACAAGGCAACGGCGATCAACGGCACCTCCAGGTAAGGATTTTGTTCGTATTTCCATTCCAGGTAGGCGGCGTTCAAGTCCAGGTCAGGGCCCCACAAATGGGTTTGGAGACCTGCAAGCTGACTTTTGAACTCGGAGCGGTATGTGACTATCTCGTATTTATCAGAAGGATTGACCTTCAACATCTGAACTTCCTAATAGTCACTTCCTACCTTGCCAAAAGGAGCCAAACTGAGCTCCCTCGCATTACAGTTCAACCCTCAGGTAGTCTATCTGGCTGTAGCCGCTTCCCCATGGGTCGCCGCGTTCGTAAGTGCCGAGTCCGCAGGCCGCAGCGTAGACGAGGTAGTCGTCAGCCTTGTCCCAGATAGGGTTTTCTGCATGCAGCAGGTCGCACATCACACAATCTATGGCGACGGGGTCGGTGGAGAAGAGGAGACTGTTGGGCGCGTTGTCCCCAAAGGTGGTCCAGGGAGAAGGTTTGCTGAGGTTGTTCTCCCAGTTGCCAAAGAGAGCGTCGCCGACCGTCAGGGCGGTCTTGCCCAGGATGTGCTCGTTGCGATAGATGTCCACCATGGGGTTGTAATTGGTGCCACCGAAGTAGGGACCGTAGCCCCACCAATCGTGGAGGAGCGCACAGTTGGCAATGGAGCCGAAGTGGTTCTTGAAAGAGAGGGTGACCTGGACACTCCCGTGACGTTTCATGATGGGCATGTTGATCAGATAAGCAGCATCTACCAAGACGTCGGTGACCTGGGCGGGCGGGGGGGGAGGGATATCAGGTAGGTTGTGCCAGGTGACAGCAGCGGTCGGATCGGTGCTGTCGTAGCCCGCCGTTTCGTTGCAGCCCTGGTCGAAGAAGCGAACGTCGGGATAAAGGCAACCGTCCTTGAATCGTTGGGGCACCTTTCGGTGGCTCACAGGGGGATTGTCCCCGATGGTAGCGTCGTAGACCCAGATGTCGCTGGCCTCGAAGTTGGGGTGAGCTTGGAGGAGGCCGCGGATGACGGCGTTGATAGGGTGGATGAGGGCGTTAATGTAATTGTATCCACCATCGCACCAAAGGCAGTTGTTAAAGTTGACCTTGATGGCGATGGCCTTGCCAGGGGCATAGTCGGGTACCAGGGTCTGCCAGGCCTGGGCGAGGGAGGAGGCACCGGTGAGCTCCATCACGCCCCGGTCCACCATAGCGTCCACCGTGTCCTGGTCCACAAAGTCACCATAGTAGTCATCCCCAAAATCCCAAAACGTGGCCTCGTCGCTGTGGACGTGGACCACCCTACCGACAGTGGGTGTGGCGGTTGGGGTGGGCGCCGGCGCTGGCATATCTTCGGCCCTTTTAAGGATGATGGGCAAATAGACGTATTTATCCAGTTCCTGGGCCGCCACTCGCCGCAGCCACGGGTCCACCACCTTGCCCAGGCCAATGCCGCCTGCTGCTGCCGCCAGCGCTTTCAATAGGTGTCGTCTCGAGATTTCCCTACTCATCGAGTTTCTCCCCGCCGTCCAAGGTCAAGGTTGAGGTCAAGATTGAAGTCTCAACCTTGCACCCCCTCACCCCGCCACAAACCGCAGCGTCTGCCAGCCCACGCTGACGGCGCTCTT
>JAJRXB010000560.1 GCA_024276515.1 Chloroflexota bacterium | reverse complement strand
CGCCGGCTGATTGCCGTATCGCTGGGCCATTTCACCATCGACGTGTTCAACAATATGGGGCCGGTGCTGCTGGCGTTTTTCAGTCTGCCGATGGGGCTGAGCAACGCGCAAATCGGCATGGCGGCCAGTCTATACATGTTCGTCGCCTCACTGTTCCAGCCGGCCTTTGGCTGGCTGGCCGACCGACACGGGGGTCGCTGGTTTGGCGCCGGAGGATTGCTGTGGACGTTGGGCTTTATGTCGCTGGCAGTCATCCTGGGCCAGAGCGGGGTGTTCCTCCTGCTGGTGATCCCCTTTGTGCTGGCCGCCTTCGGCTCGGCCGCGTATCACCCACAAGGGGCCATGAGCGCCACCGACGTGGGCGAAGGCCGGCAGGCCAGCGGCGCGGCCATCTTCTTCTTTTTCGGACAGGCAGGACTGGCGCTGGGCCCGGCCCTGGCCGGCCTGACGCTGGGACGGGTCGGGCCGGGGGGCATCCCGCTGCTGGCGCTGATCGGGCTGCCGGCGGCCCCCCTGCTGGCGACCACCCTGAAGCCTGCCAGCCGCCCCCCCACTCCAACAGACCCCCAATCTGCGCCGGCACGATCACGGCAACGGCTGGCGGCGGGCGTGATTTTGGTTTTGGTGGGATTGGTTGCCCTCCGGTCGTGGGCCAACTTCGGCACGATGACCTTCCTGCCCAAATTCTACCAGGAAAAGGGCTGGGGTCCAGAAAGCTACGGTCTGGTCGCCTCGATGTGGATGATGGGGTCGGCCATCGGGGGAGTTTTGGGCGGGTCGGCCGCCGACCGCTGGGGGCGGCGACTGGTCGTGGCCGGCACGCTCTTCGCCGCCGGCTTGCCGTTGTTCCTGTTGCCTCAGGCCGAGGGCGCTGCCGTCTTCGTCTTTGCCACCCTGGCCGGGATGATGCTGGGAGCGTCTCACAGCATCATCGTGGTGCTGGCCCAAAGCCTGCTTCCGGGCGGCAAAGCGATGGCCTCCGGGCTGACGTTGGGCTTTATGTTCGCCAGCGGGGCGATGGGAAACATCATCAACGGCTCTCTGGCAGACCACGTCGGGCTGCCTCTCACCCTGCAATTAACGACGCTGGTCGCCCTGGGAGCGGGTCTGTGCGCGCTGGCCCTCCCCCCAACCCGCGCGGCGGTCAGCGAAGTCGAGGCGGAGAGGGTCGTTGCCTGAGCCTCTCTTTTTACATCCAAAACTGGGGCAAATAGTCGCGGTAGGTCTCCAGGTAATCGTCGAGGATCTGCTGAGCCGCGTCCAGGTCGGTGACGACGGGGTCCAGCAACAGACATTGCAGGGCGGCCTGGCGGTCGCCGTTGACGGCGGCATCCACGCAGAGGCGGACGACGGTGATCTCCCGGCGGCACAGCTCGGCGATGGGCTCCGGCAACGGGCCCACGCCTACCCCCTGCACACCGGCCCCGCTGACCACCCCCGGCACTTCCACGATGGCCCCTTCTGGCAGGTTGGAGACGTAGCCCTGGTTGGGCAGATTCACCGCCAGGTGGTAGTGAGTACCCGCCCCGGCGATGTTCTCGATGATCTCCACCGCTCCCTCGCTGTCGGCGTTGCGCAGGCCGTCGACGCTCATCTGTCCCTCTCCCATGCGGGCGATGTCGTCGTGGCCCAGCCCGCGTCGCTCGTCCCACAGGTCCCACTCGTAGAGGCTGAGGTCTAACTTTTCCCACGGTTTGGTCAGCGGATCGCTGACCCAGGGCAGATACTCGCACAAATGCTCGTCGCCGGGGATGGGGAACCAGTCGAAAATCTGATACACGCGCCGGGTGAGCGGCTCGAAGGCGGGGTCCAGGGCGGCCCAGCGCTCGGCGAAAAGGGGATACAGGTCCTCGCCGGTGCGCCTGTCGCGCACGTCGAGCATCCAGGTGAAGTGGTTGAGTCCGGCGGCCTTTATATCAACTAATTTGATCGCCTGACGGGCCACCTGTCGCCGGGGCGGGATGGTGGAAGGGGAAGCATGGGTGTTGGTGAAGCCCGCCGGAATCTCGATGCCCAGGTCCCCGGCCAGCGCCAGCCCCACCATCGCGTAACCGACCTTGATCTGGTGGCACAACCCCACGACGCGGACCTGGCTGTAGCGGGCGACGGCGTCGCAAATGCGCATCATCGGGTTGGTGAAGTTGATCAGCCAGGCGTCGGGGCAGGCCTGCTCCATGTCACGGACGATCTCCATCACCGGCACGATGTTGCGGGCGGCGTGGGCAAAACCGCCCGGCCCGCCGTTTTCGGCGTAGGGCTGACGCACACCGTATTTGAGGGGAATCTCAAAATCGGAGCGCCACAACGCCTCGCGGGGAGGAACCTCGATGGAGAGGACGACGAACTCGGCGCCGTCGAGGGCGTCGGCGTGGTGGGTGTGGGTGGTGACGGTCATCTGCGCGTCCCACTCCCGGTTGAGTCGGTCCGCCAGCCGCCCGACCAGAGCCAGCGTGTCGGCGTCCCGGTCCACCAGGGCCAGCTTGCTGCCGCGCAATCGCCGGCTGCGCATCAGCGCCGCCAGGGTGTTGAGTCCAAAAATGGCGCTACCCGCGCCGATCACGACAATCTTGGTTGGGAGCAAGGGTTATTCTCTTTCAGACGTCATCAGGTTTCCAAAATGTCGAGGAACTGGCGAGGACTCACAATCTGCGTACCGTAGTAATACTTGATTTCAAGTAAGTGGGAGTTGCCACTGACCAAATAATCGGCGTTTCCTTCCAAAGCACAGGCCAGAAAGATGTCATCGTCTGGATCACGGCTGCGCTGAACCTCGTAGAGGAACACCATGTGGAGAAATGAGGCCACTCACGATGACGTTGGTATCCAAAACGGCACGAAACATAACTTAACTACTCAGATCGCACTGCACTTACGGCGGCAGCCACATCGACCTCCACTTTCTCAGGAGGGATGTCT
>JAJRXB010000559.1 GCA_024276515.1 Chloroflexota bacterium | reverse complement strand
CTCGCTTCCGCCTCCCTCTGCCAGGGGGTTGCCGATTACCCACAGGTCCAAATTGCCGCTGCGGTCGGACTCGAAGGCGATGAGCTGGCCGTTGGGGGAAATGGCCGGAGCGCCGTCGTAGGCCGGGTCGTGCGTGACCCGCTGCGGTGGGGTGTGGCCGTCGGCAGCGACGATCCACACGTCGCCCTCTTCCCCACCGTCCCGATCCGATGAGTAGACGATGAATTGGCCGTCGGGCGACCAACTGGGGTCGGTGTCCTCAGCCGGGTCATCGGTCACGTTCCGGGGGTGGGAGCCGTTGGCGTCCATCACCCACACGTCCCAGTTGCCGGTGCGGTTCGACTGGAAGACGATGTGGTCGCCCCGGGGCGACCAATTGGGCTGCCAATCGTCGGCCGGGTCGTCGGTCAGCCGTAGCCGGCCCGTTCCGTCGGCCCTGATTTTGTAGATGTCCCAATCGCCTCCCCGGTTGGACTGGAAAACCAGCCATTGCCCGTCCGGCGACCACGTCGGTTCCCAATCGGCGGCCGGGTGATGGGTGAGGCGGCGCAGGCCGCGGCCGTCAGCCCCCACGGTCCATATCTCGTCGTCGCCGCTGCGGTCCGAGGCAAAGCAAATGCGTTCCGTGGCCGGGTTCCAGCTCGTGCCCGGCATGTTCACGTTGTCGTCGTTGCCCTCGGTGAGAGGGCGTGGCTGGGAGCCGTCGGCCTCCATCAGCCACAGGTTGTAGCTGCCGCCAGCCCTCCGCGTGGAGAAGAGGATCCGCTGGCCGTCGGGCGACCAGGCCGGGTTGGCGTCATCCGAGGGCGAATCGGCGGTGAGATCGATCGGCGATACGCCCGGCGTCGCCGGGGGACGCACCGGCTGCCCGCCGAGCAGGGCCATCATGCCCACGAACAGCCCCAACAACCCCACCCACTTCCCGATCTGGTTGCTCATTTCCCCTTCTCTGTAGTGTCATTCTGAGCGGCCGCAGTAAAGTTTGACTTGCCACCGGGCATTGCCCATCGTATAAGTGAACCTGTCGCCAGCCGGTCGATTTCAATGCTATGGGGGGCGTGGCAAGTCAAACTTTGCCAATTCTCAAGATCAAATCGGGGATCAGGGTTCTCGTCCCTGATCCCCCACCTCGCCGGTCACGGAGCCCCCCCTTCGCTTCTCACGGTGACCAGCGCGGGTCCACGTCTTCGCCGTCGCTGTCGGTCAGCAGAGTCACCTTCTTATCGGCAACGTCCAGCACGTAGAGGCCCCAACTGTCGTTGGCGTAGGCCTGGAAGGCGAGGCGGCGGCCGTCGGGGGACCAGACGGGCTGCCGCCTCGGGATCGAGTCGTCGGTGAGTTGTTGGCGGTCGGTGCCGTCTGTTTTGATGGTGATGATGTTCCCGCCGTGGGCACGGGGGTTCGCGCTGGCCACGAAGGCGATGCGCTCGCCGTCGGGGGACCAGGCCGGGTCGGCCTCGGCCAACTCATCGTCGGTCAGCCGGGTCAGCCCTGTGCCGTTCCGGTTGACGATGTATATGTCGCCCTCCCGCCGGTCGCGGTCGGAGACGAACACCAGCCGGTTGCCGTCTGGCGACCACGACGGCT
>JAJRXB010000558.1 GCA_024276515.1 Chloroflexota bacterium | reverse complement strand
GCGTAATCCACGCCGCCCGTCTTGAGGACCTTGACGACCTCATCCACCAGTCCGGCCTTCACCAGCCCTTTGTCTGTCACCAGCATAGGCCGTTTGACGCCCAGCGACTTGATTTCGTCGGCCAGGCAGGTCAGCGCCCCTGGAGCGTGCTTGACGACCGTGGGAACTTCGAAGGAACGTAGGTTGACCATATGGCGTATGCTCCTTTGACTACGATTTGGAACCGCTACTGAATCTGGCCTAACGTCGAACTTCTTCTACTTCTTCGTACCAACGCACGCGCGTGCCGACTTTGGCCCGCACCTTCCAGGCGAGGGTCTTGGGGGCGGCGTTCATCGCTTCCTGGATGGTCGCCAGCCGCTCCTCAATCGTCTGGATTTGCCCTTCGTCCAGTTCGACGCTCCCCTGGGCAAGAATGTCGTTTAGCTTTTGGATGGTCATCGAGACGGTGGTGTAGAGCCCCCAGTCTCTGGCGCACAGGTCGGCGATGCGGTCCACGTTGATGGTTTCGTCATCTCCGTGCCCGGCCTGATGATCCAGGAGCAGGGCCAGCAGGTCGAGCGCGTCTTTGCGATTCAGTTCCACAATTTGGGCCTTCGACAGGAAGAGTTCGGCCAGGGGCACGGTCAGCGGCTCAACGCGCAAGCGGTCGGCGAGGGGCAGCTTGTGACACATCTCAAGATCGCCGATGAACACGTCAATCTGCCGGCCGTGCGCCTCGTCGTAATAAAGCTGACGTCGGTCGCCGCTGAGGGTGTTCAACCTTTTATTCGGTGTATAGCCCATCGCCGGCAAAAACTCCATCAACTTTCGGGCGCTTGCCTTATCGGTGACAAAGTCAATGTCGGGGTATTCGCGTTCCAGGGCGCGATGGCTGGCATTGGGGCAGTGAACCTTGACCGCCAGTCCACCGATCAGACGCAAAAAGATATTTTGCTTTTGCGCCTCTGAGACGAGGCGCTGCATCTCATCTTCGACGTGGGGAAGTGTGCTCATAACCAATCCTTCAGGCTGAGGGCAGGGGTGCAGCGTGCTGCACCCCTGCTGTGTGCATTGCCGCGACTTACTCTACCGGGATCTCCTGGTAGATTTTATCAATGTCAATCCCCTGGCGCTTGCGATACGTCTTGAAGCCCAGATAGATGACCAGGGCCAACAGGTAGAGGACCAACATAAAGATGAGCGAGTTGGTGTTGGTCAGGCCGATGCCGTAGAGTCCCAGCGGGTCAATGAGCCACTCGTAGAGCAAGAAGAGGAGGAAAGCTCCAAAGATAACCCCCGAGATGGTGATGAGCGGGATCCCGGCGACTTTGTACTTGGCAATCGGCGAGGCGTTGTAGAGATCGGGTTTGATATAGGGCAAGAGGATGGCCGCGATGGTAGACCCCAGGTAGGTGACGGCGATGACCAGGGTGGAGCACAGAGTCAGCGCCTGGAAGTCGAAGACGTTCCAGGCGAAGAGGGCCGACACGATGATGGAGGGGATCACCATCAGCAGCAGGGCGTAGATGGGCGTGCGGGTGCGCGGATCAACTTCGGCTACTTTTTCCGGAAGCAGACGGTCGAAGGCAGCGGCGAAGATGACGCGCGTGGAGCTGAGGAACACCGTGCCCGACCAGCCAAACCACCACATGCTCATAGCCAGCACCACGATGAACTGAACGATCCGGCTGGGAGTCATAAAGACGGCCAGCAACGCCGGGTAAGGCCAGACGGGCAGCGGCGGGGACTGGTCGGTGTAGCCCCAGGCGTAGTTCCACCAGGCGCCGTTAGCCTTCATGTAAAAGTCCCAACTGATTGTTTTGGCGATCAACAAAAAGAAGACGACCGCCAGAACGGTGGTGATGATCAACGCCCAGGCCATCCCCCAGAAGTTGCGCTTAAAGTCGGTCGCGCCGCGCACTTCACCGTAGAGCGTTGCACCCCAGTTGGGCCACAGGTTGAAGAAGACGATAAAAGGCATCGAGAGGAAGATGGCAACCAGTCCCCCTCCCATCAGCGGCGCGATGGCTCCAGCCTCCTCCCCGGCAGCCAGGGTTGCGTCGTAAACGTTCGCCGAGGCACCAAACATAGCTGTCGCGTCCCGCTCCAACCCGGACCGAAACGCTGCGTGGTTGCCGAAAAGCAGGAAGGCGAAGACCACCAGCAAGCCGGCCATGCCGATCCAAAAGCAAAACTTCTGGATGCGCGCGTACCACTTCATGCCGATGGCGATGTAAAAAGCGACGAACAGACACACGATCAGAGAGGTGATGAAAAGACCCAGGGGGGTCTGGCCAAACCAGAGCGCCGGCCCCCGGGCACCGAGGATACCCAGCAACGGGGTGAAGAAGAGGTGACGCAGCATGTCACCGTAGAGGGGCACCCAGAGCCAAAGGATGAACCACCAGCCAGTGACGGCCAACACAAAACCAATTCCCCCTCCCAGGATGCGGCTTTGCCACACGTAGTCACCGCCCGCGCGAGGCATCACTGCGATCAAGCTGGCATAAACCACCACCTCAAAGATGATAAACAGTGCGCTGATGATCAGGGTAGGTAACATCCCCCCTTCCAGGTAATACATCTGGCTGAAGATGTAGAGCCCCAGAGTGATGAGGTTGATAGAAAATGTGGCATAGATGAAGGCGTCAAAGACGGACCAGGAGCGTACCAAGCCTGTCGCTTTGCGCACGAACAGGGTTGTCTCTTGGGCTTCACTGCCCGTAACCGCTTGAGCCATTGCAGAACTCTCCTTTCCTCCTGACTGATAGGGAGCCGATTTAGCTTTACCGTCCAACGAATTTCGACGTTAAAATTCAGCAACCCCCTGCTGGATAATCACCGATTTTGGCCGTCAAAACTCATCGGCGTTCCAGATGCAGCTTATGGCGATCATCACCTCCTTTCCTCGGGCCGAGCCGGTCAACCGGTGGTTAGAACGTAGCTCTTAACTTTGTTACGCCCCAGTTTCACCAGCGCGCCCAACAGACGGCCTTGCTCGTACATGCTGCCGGGGTTGATGCACAAAGTCCGGCCCAGCCGGGTAGTCCCCTTGGCCTCGTGGATGTGCCCAAACAGTCCCAGCAGCGGTTGATATTCCTCGATGACAGCCCGAACCGCGTGGCTACCGACCGGCACCAGAGATCGGCCGGCATATTTGGGGCGCATATCCTCTGTGAGTTCGGGCGCTTCATCGAGGGTTGAGCCATAGGGCGGTACGTGGATGTTAAACACGCTGTTTTTCACGTCCTTGAGTTGGGCGATCATCGCTTCGTAGCGAGCGCGCAACTGATCTTCCTCTTCTTCGCGGAAGGTATGCCAGGGCGTGATGTTGCTCCAGCCAGAGCTGATCATCTCGTGATGTTTATCCAGCTCAATCACCTGTCCCTCGACCAGTTGCACGTGCTTTGAGGTGCGGATCAGGTCGTCCAATTCGAACATGTCGTCGTTGCCGGGCGCCACGTAGCACCGGATGCCGGTGCCCTCCAGCCTCTCGTCGGCGTAGGCCAACCATTGCTCGGCCGTCTTCAGCACCTCGGCTGCAAACAACTCGTCTACCCGGCCCGGCGTGGCACTGATCTCGGCGATCTCGTCGGGGGTGGTGCGATAGGGATAGTATCCCCGACTCTTGACCTTCTTCACCATTTCTTCCACTTCATCTTCGCCGTGCAGAATCGTCTCTTGTTGCAGCAAAACCACTTTGTAAGTGTCGCCCCCCTGATGAATGATGGGCACGATGGCCTTGCCGGTCATATCACCGCCCAGGATGATGATGTCCGATTCGTAAAACTTACCGGCGTTGATGAACTTCTTCCAGCAAATGTCCGATCCGTGGACGTCGGTGGCAAAGAAGATGGTGGTCACAGTTGGGTTGCTCCTTCCCGGCAGATGATCAATTTATATTCGCTTTGGGCCGGCAGCCACAGGGCACGCCAATCAAACGCCAACGTTACTTCTCAGGTGCCAGGCACTTTTGGCAGATAACTTGAGCCAAAATCAGGTTGTACGCGCTATCAACCTGGCAAAAAGATGGCTTGATAAGTGCCTGGCACCCATGCCTGAGTAGTAACACGCCAACGACAAAAGCCGTCGTTTGCAATCTCACAGCGATGGTGAGATTCGACGGCTCATCATTAAGATCGTGGTTCTGGAAAAAATGGCGAGAACTCGACAGCATACCAGCCCACCAGCCCCCACTACTGTACTGGCGACGCTTTCACCTTGATATTGGTCTGGGTAGTATATTACGAGTATACCATAAAGCACTTGTCTGTCAACCCTGCAAGATTTCTTGCACCCGTTCAGAGGGGGCCGAGAAGCTCCTCCCCCTGGCAGGGGGAGGCAGGGAGAGAGGGGTGGGCCTTCGGTCTGGGAGTCCCCCACCCTCCCCTAGCCCCTCCCTGTGAGGGAGGGGAAATGCTCCCGCCCCTGACCGCTTACGATTTCCTTTACGAGAGACACCAGGTCCCCCACCGGGACGGTCGCTATCTCCTGTTTGCGCCGGTGTTTCAGTTCCACGGTCCCCTTCTTAAGGCCCCGCTCACCGACTACCACCCGCAACGGCATACCCAACAGGTCGGCATCGTTGAATTTCACGCCGGCCCGTTCGTCGCGATCGTCGTAGAGCACGTCAACCCCGGCAGCCGTCAGCCCGGCGTACAGACGGTCGGCAGCGGCCTCCACAGTTTCACTCCGCTTGCCCAGAGTCATCAGGTAGACGTGGTAGGGAGCGACGGCCTCCGGCCACAGGATGCCGTGCTCGTCGTGATTCGCTTCGGCCACGGCGGCCAGCAGCCGATCGGCGTAAAGTCGATAGCGTCCCATCACCACGGGCTGCGCTCCACCGTTCCGGTCTAGGTAAGTGACGTTCATCGCCCGGCTGTAGTCAGCGCCCACTTTTGCCATACAGGCCATCTCAATCCCCTTTTCAACACGCAGGGGCGCGCCGCACTCGGGACACGGGTCGCCAGCTCGGGCCAGGGTGACGTCGGCCACGATGGCGGCTTCGTAATCGCGTCCGTAATTCACGTTGAGCGTGTGATAGCCGGGACGGTTGGCGCCGGCGACCAGGTTGGGCGACTGCGGGATCAGGTCGTCTACCACGACGGTGACACCTTTCAGTCCAACGGGCGAGCCGTAGCCCGGCTCGGCCCCGACGCTCCTGATTTCGGCCTCGGTGGCCGGCCCGATGGTCTCGGCATTCAAGACCCGTTTCAGCTTGGCTTCGTTCAGGTCCATGTCGCCGCGCACGACGGCGAAGACGAAACGATCCCCTTCTCCCTCAATGTAGGCCACCAAAAAGAGGGCCTTGGCTGTGCGCGATTCGGGGACGTTCAGGAAGCGAGCCAGGTCGGCGATGGTCTTGCAGTCGGGCGTCTCCACGTCTTCCATGGGGAGCATGTCTTCTGCGGGGGGGAGCGTCTTGCCGGCGCGGGCAACGGCCTGATCGGCGGTGTAGCCGCAGGCATCACACACAATCACCGACTCCTCACCCACCTCCGATGGCCAGACCAGCTTGTGGAATGCGCCCCCGCCATAAGATCCGTTCACGTCGGCGACCACACTGAGCACATTCAATCCGCTCCGATCAAACAGACTGATCAACGCCTCCTGGACGCGGACGTAGAAATCATCCAGGTCTGCGCCGTCCGCGTGCAGGCTGTAGCCATCCATTACCGTTGTCTCCTGCGCCCCGAACAGTCCGCCTCCGGGCTGCCCCTCGTCGAAGAACGGCTCCCAGACGTGGTACAGCATCACAGGAAGCTGACGGTACGACTGGATCACGCCACGCGCCATGGTCAAGACCGTCTCCTCGTGGCTGGTGCCGAGGAGAAGTTCGCGTCGCCCCCGGTCCCTGAAGCAGATCGCCCGTCGCCGAAAAAACGGGTCTTCGTCGGCCAACCCGCCCCGGCGTTTCGTCTTCGGCCGCAGGTCAGCATCCTCAAGGAACAGGTCGGCCGGCTGAATCAGGGGCAGGGCGATCTCCTGTCCGCCGATGGCACGCATCGCCTGGCGGACCGCCATCCCAATCTTGTGCCGGACTTGCGCGCCCAGAGGCAAGAAATTGTAGCTCCCCGGAGCCAATGGGCGGATTAACCCCCCTCGCAGGAGAAACCGATAGCCGGGCAACCTCACTTCGGTCGGAGCTTCGCGCAGGGTTTGAACAAGCAATTGTGACATTCGCATTGGGAATCTTCCCCGTGTTTGTGTGTGATGAGGCCCTGCATAGTGTTGCACAGCCCGGCCATTTTGTCAATCGGAGGGGACTCTTGACAGTCAATAACAGGAGTTACGCGCTTGAGACCTCACAGGTTTTTGGACAATGCCTGGTAGATGACCTCACACCCAAACGGGCACATTTTCACGCTTTGGAGAGCCTATGGAAACCTGTGAGGTCTTATCGGGTTTTCGATCTCACCAACTGCGTAAAGTCCGGTCACAGGGCTTTTCAAAGAATTAACCCAGGTGACAGTCACCTCCGATCTTTTGGTGAGAGGAAGGCACTTGACCACCATTTCTTGCCGTTTTTGCCAACGTGTCATGCCGAACAAGGTGACTGTCACCTGGCTTGCGCTAGAACGTTGAAAAGCCCTGATCCGGTCAATAAGCAGTTGACGCTCCT
>JAJRXB010000557.1 GCA_024276515.1 Chloroflexota bacterium | reverse complement strand
CACAGCCGGAGGTCGGAGACCGGCCACAGCCGGAGGTCGGAGACCGGCCACAGCCGGAGGTCGGAGACCGGCCACAGCCAGGCCCACGGCCGGGCCTGACACCTGATTGTTTGAGACGGAGTGTGCTATGAGTATTCGTTCGGCTTTTGATCAAGAGTTGGAAGCCCTGCGCGACAACGTGCTGCGGCTGGGCAGTATGGTGGACACGGCCATCAACCGCGCCATCCAGTCCCTCAAGGAGCGCGACCAGGAGTTGGCACGTCAGATCATCGCCAACGACGAGAAGATCAACGAATTGCGTTTCAAGATCGAAGAGGATTGCCTGGGTTTGATCGCCCGCCAGCAACCGGCGGCCCGCGACCTGCGCTTCATCGTGGCCGCGATGAACATCGTGCTCGACCTGGAGCGTATGGGGGACCACGCGGCCGGCATCGCCACCATCGTGCTGCGCATGGGAGATGAGCCACTGCTGAAGCCGCTGATTGACCTGCCCCGGATGGCCCAGATTTCGCAAGAGATGTTGCGCGCCAGCCTGGACGCCTTTATGGCCGATGACCCGGACAAAGCTTTGGCCATCACCGAACGAGACGACGAGGTGGACCAGCTTTACAACCAGATTTTCCGCGAGCTCATCTCTTTTATGATCGAGGATCCGCGGACGGTGACCCGGGCCATGTATCTGCTCTTTTGCGCGCACAACGTGGAACGCATCGCCGACCGGGTGACGAATATCTGCGAGCGAGTCGTCTTTGTGGCCACCGGGCGGATGGAGGAGATTCCATCCGAAGCGGGATCAAACGTGGGGTGAGATCAGAACAGGGCGAGGAGGGCCTGCCATAACGGCGGGCCCAGAATCAACAAGCCGACGACGACGGCGGTGATGGCCGTCAACAGCACGGCCCCTGCCGCCACGTCTTTGGCGATTTTGGCCAGGGGATGATATTCGGCGGTTGCCAGGTCCACGGCGGCCTCGGCCACCGTGTTGAATGCCTCCGCAGCCAGAACTGTGCCGATGGTGAGGGCGATGATGGCCCACTCACTCCGGCTCAACCCCAACCACAGTCCCAGGGCGACGACGACCCCCGTCACCGCCAGGTGGATGCGCGCGTTTCGCTGGGTCCGCACCACGTGCCACAGACCGGCGAAAGCACACTTGAAGCTGGACAAAAGATTAGAGTGGCTCATCGTTGAAAAAGCCTTGCGCAGGTTTCGTTTTGGGCTGACAAAAACAGCCGGAACCCCCATTCCGGGGACAGGCCAAACAGGGCCGGGATGAGGGGATGAAAATCAGGAGAATCCCCTCATCCCCCAATCCCGGCAGAGAAAGCTTCGCTTTTTGTACGAGAATTTCGTTGGAGAGGCTCTAAGAGCGTGTCTGAAAAATACTCGTAGTGACGACTTCAGTCGTTAGTTTTAAGTATTATTGGGTCAAACAGTGACTAACACTTGCACCGTACTGCGGCGCAGTGCAGGTGAGTCGCTACTACAGACGCCTAATCCCGAATTTTCAGACACGCTCTAAGGGGCTACGTGCCCCAATCCCAACCGGGCCAGGATGTCGGTTTGCCGTTTCCACATCACGGCCTTGTCCTCAGGGCGGACGTGATCGTAGCCCAACAGATGCAGCACGCCATGGACGACCAGCAAGGCCAATTCTGCCTCAACCGGGTGGCCGGCGGCCGACGCCTGCTCCTGAGCCCGAGGGTAGGAGATGACGACGTCGCCCAGGTAGTGCTCGGCGTCTGGTGGGGCTACAAAATCGGGCGACTCGCCACCAAAGGAGAGGACATCGGTGGGGGCATCAACGCCGAGGTAGGCGCGATGGAGCGCACGCACCGTTTCGTCGTCGGTGACGAGCAGGGTCAAAGCGACCGGGCCTTGCCGCTCGGCCTCGCTGGCAGCAAGGACTTTCTGGGCAATCGAGCGGAGCCAATCGGACGACACGTTGGCAGCGAAGGGCTCTTCGACTTGCACGTGCAGCGAGACGGAATGGGGATCTGACTCTGACAAAGCTACAGCACCTATATTCCTAAATAAATATGGGCTGAGGTGACAGTCACTTTTGGCACACAGTTCAAGTGACTGTCACCTTCTTTTGCTTAAAGAGGAGCGTAGCGACGACCTAAGACCCTCCCCCCAACCCCCTCCCTCTCCCAAATTGGGAGAGGGAGGGGGTGCAGGCGGGGGTGGGTGAGGGCTTCCTGTTCGACCGGGGTGGGCACGTTTCCCGGCCAATCCCTTCCCCGCCCTATGATAGCACAGGGCGCTTTCGGCCGCAATTGCTCCCTGGCGCGGAGTGCATTCGGATTCAGGGGCAATACCTTTCAAATAAGCGATTAAAATCGCCCCTACAGGGCTCAAGCCGGTCGTCCACCTACGTGGACGGGCTGTTCCCCTTGTCCGCGCAGGCGGACATTTGGCGCGAAGCGTCCTTCAGGAGCGGTTTCAACCGCTTG
>JAJRXB010000556.1 GCA_024276515.1 Chloroflexota bacterium | reverse complement strand
GATGCATAAATTCGTTTCCAGAAGAAACCCGCCCCGGAATAGGGATTCCGGGGCTGCGAAAGCCTGGATAGCGCCGGAATCCCCATTCCGGCGCGGGCTCTGGATCCCACCCAACCGGTAACGAATTTACGCACGGCGGTACTAAAAATTGCGTCGAGGGCTATCGGATAGGACGCCTTTGAGACTTTCGAAGTTTTATGTCTGAGATTTTTGCAACACTACACAGAAAAGGTGATACCGCTATGCGACGTTTGATCTTTTTTGCCGGTTTTGCCGCCGGTGCATTCCTGGTGTGGTACTACGTCAGCACTGTAAAGAAACACCCGGCGCACCCTGACCGCTTGACGGAGCACATTCCATTGCCTGCTCAACCAGCACCGTCCCCCGAAGTGGCCTCAGATGCCACACGTCGAGTGGAAGGCTACTGCGTCAAGTGTAAAGTTCGCCGGGTGATGCAAAACCCATACGCCACGACCACGCAAACGGGTCGTCCCGCCGTGCGTGGCACTTGCCCTGTCTGTGGCTCCAAAATGTTCAAGATGGGGCAGATGTGACCCAAAGTTGACTGGCCTGTCGAGGTTTTCCGTGGGGCGTCCCTGGATGGAGCGCTGTCACGAGGCTGACGCCAGCGCCTGCTCCAGGTCGGCGATGAGGTCGGCGGCGTCTTCGACCCCGGCCGACAGGCGCACCAACCCCTCGCCGATGCCTACCCGCGCTCGTTCCTCCGCCGACAGGCTCCGGTGCGACGAGGTGGCCGGGTGCAAGACCAGGGTATAGATGTCCCCCAGGGTGGTCGCCGGCAGACATAGCTCCAGCGCCTCCATAAAGCGGAAAACGGTGGCCCGGTCGGCGCCGGCAATCTCAAAAGAGAGCACCCCGCCAAAACCCTGCCCGCCGAACAGTCGGCGGGCCAGTTTGTGTTGGGGGTGCGTGGGCAGGCCGGGGTAGTTGACGCCGGCGATTTTAGGGTGTTCGGCCAGCCATTTGGCGATGCGGGTGGCATTGGCACACTGCTGGCGCACGCGCAGGGGGAGGGTCTTCAGTCCGCGCAGTGCCAGCCACGCTTCAAAGGGTCCGAGCACACCGCCGACCAGCTTGTTCAGCTCGTACAGTCCGCGCCGGTTTTCGGCAGAGGTGACGACCACCCCCGCCATCACGTCACCGTGGCCGCCGATGAACTTGGTAGCGCTGTGGATCACAAAGTCGGCGCCGTGGACCAGCGGATTGCACAGGTAAGGCGAGGCAAAGGTGTTGTCTACCAGGAGTTGCGCGCCGTGACGATGGGCCAGGTCGGCCAGAGTGGGTAGGTCGGCCACTTTGAGTAGCGGGTTGGAGATGGTCTCTGCCACCAGCGCGGCCGGGCGGGTTTCGGCCAACGCTCCCTCGACTGCCGACAGGTCGGTCACGTCCACAAAGCGGACGGTGGCTCCCAATTCGGTGAAGAGGCGGTTGAGGAGGGTATACGTCGCGCCATACAGGTCCGGCGCGGCGACGACGGTCGTCCCGGCTCTGACGCCGGCCGCCAGCAGCGCCGCGAGAATCGCCCCCATGCCAGAGGCAAAAGCGTGGGCCGCTTCGCCTCCCTCCAGTTCCGCCAGGGCCGACTCAAAGGCGGCCACCGTTGGGCTGCCGTAGCGGGGGTAGACGTAACCCTCCCGCGTCGTGGCGAAGATGGCGTCCAGATCGTCTATGCTGTCGTACAGGTAGCCCACCGTGGGGTGAATGGGGGTGGCGACGGGGGTGTAGTCGGGGCGTGGGGCGCGTTCGCCGGCGTGGACGGCGCGGGTGGCGAAGGCTTTGTCGCGCAGGTCTGTCATTTGGGGTCTCCATAGGAACGCCGAGCTTCCCTGTCGTGCCTTCCTGGATGTTCAGGACATCGGATTCCCCCTGTTTATAGTTGGTCATAGGCGGCATCCTTCTCATTGTCCCACAGCTCTGCCAGCACCGGGTCGGCCTGGGCAGTCAAAACCAGGAGGCCTTCGTGTTCGGCCAGCTCCACCCAATCTTTTGCCAGCCGCTCCTCGATTGTCTCCAGCACATATTGACGAACGGGGATGTCTCGTTGGGCTGCCACCAGGCGCAGACGGCGTTTCACTTCCACAGGGAGATCAATGGTCAGACGAGTGCGTTTGACAGTAGTGGTCACGGCATCTCCCCTCCATGGCCATTGTATCGTATTTATGCCGCAGTGACAAGTTGCCACCAACGCTCGAAAAGGAGACTACCGGCAACCTGCGGGAGAATAAAAAGAGTTGTTCCCTTTTAAGCAACAACCGGTAGCTCCACATTTAACCGTGGTGGCCGGGTAGGGCGGGTTTCCCTGGCCCGCCCCGTCCTTGGCCCGGGACGGGACAAGGGCTGGCGCAAGCCAGGACGGGCTTACCCGCCATCTTGTGGCCGGTATGGCCTGTCCCCTGGCCTTCCGCCAGGACAGGCTGGCCGACACCTGTGCCGCACCACAGGTGCAGGCAGGCCAGGGAAACCGGCCCTACATATTGTGTCCTCTCATCCCGACCACGATTAAGTGGGGTGCTACCCAACAACCAAGTGCCGGTCACTTTATTCAGGAACAACTCTCCGGGGCAGGCACGCCCCTACCAAAGGCACTACTGATGCCGAAGGGCCGCGTGTGCTGCCGCCAGCCGGGCGACGGGCACGCGGAAGGGGGAGCAACTG
>JAJRXB010000555.1 GCA_024276515.1 Chloroflexota bacterium | reverse complement strand
CGCCAGCGCATCACCCTGTTGCGCTGCGATGGAGGCGTAAGTAGCCGCCATTTACTGAGCGGCCCGTTGTTATGTCCCTTACGGGATCTCGTCAGAAGTGAACTCACCATCATTTTGGGCAAAATTTAGGTTCGAAGTCTGAACGGTAGCATACCTGAGCAGTAACGTTTGGGTTACTACTCGGCCAGATGGGGCAGATCAGGTGACAGGCACTTGCGGTGGATGTCTCAAAGCTAAAATTCGCCGGTATTCATTGCCGCGTTCAGGCGAAAGTGCCCTCTACGAGTGCCTGTCACCTAAAGCCTGAGCGGTGACGTTTGGTTTATAACTCGCGCTTCTCGGCGACCGCCGCCTGGGCCATGGCGATGAACTCATCTATCGGTTTGGGCCCCAGGTTCTCGTTGGTGCGCAGCCGCACGGCCACTGTTTCGGCCTGCACTTCCTTGTCGCCGACGACGAGCATGTAGGGGATTTTTTGCTCCTGGGCCTTGCGAATTTTGTTGCCCATGCGGTCGCTGCTGTCGTCCACCTCGGCGCGCAGGCCGGCCTCTTTGAGACGAGCGGCGACTTGCTCGGCGTATGCCACGTGCCGGTCGGCGATGGGGATGAGCACGGCTTGCACCGGGGCCAGCCACACGGGGAACGCGCCGCCATAATGCTCGATGAGCACGCCGAAGAAGCGCTCCATGCTGCCCAGCAGGGCCCGGTGGATCATATAGGGCCGGTGTTCCTGGCCGTCTTCGCCCACGTAAGTCAGGTCGAAGCGTTCGGGCAGGTTGAAGTCGAATTGAATGGTGGAGAGCTGCCATTCGCGGCCGATGGCGTCTCTGATGGCCAGGTCAATCTTAGGGCCGTAAAAGGCGCCGCCCCCCTCGTCAATTTCGTAGGGGATGGCCGCCCGCTTTAAGGCAGCTTCCAGGGCGGCCTCGGCGTCGCGCCATTGGGCCGGGTCGCCGACGGCCTTGCCTTCTCCAGGTCGAGTGCTGAGATAAGCGTTGAATTCGGTCAGACCGAAGGAACGCAAGATGTGCAGACAGAAGTTGAGGACGAAGTCAATCTCCTCCGGCATCTGGTCGGGCCGGCAAAAGTGGTGGGCGTCGTCCTGGGTAAAGCCGCGCACACGGAGCAACCCGTGCAACACGCCCCCCCGCTCGTAGCGATAGACGGTCCCCCACTCGGCAAAACGGAAGGGCAGGTCGCGGTAGCTGCGCAACGAGTTCTTGTACATCAGGATGTGGAAGGGGCAATTCATCGGCTTCAGATAATATTCCTGCCCGTCAATCTCCATCGGCGCGTACATGTTCTCGCGATAAAAGTCCAGGTGACCGCTGATCTCCCACAGGGTGCTCTTGCCGATGTGGGGCGAGTAGACCAGGTCGTAGCCGTGAGCCAGGTGCTCGGCTTTGCAAAATTCCTCGGCGACGTGGCGAATGAGTCCCCCCTTGGGGTGCCACAGAATCAGCCCGCCGCCCAGTTGCTCCGGATGGATGCTGAAGAGGTCGAGTTGCGCGCCCAGTTTGCGATGGTCGCGCTTTTCGGCTTCGGCCAGCCGATGCAGATATTCTTCCAGTTGCTCGGCCGTCTCCCAGGCGGTGCCATAGATGCGCTGGAGCATCGGATTGCGCTCGTCGCCCCGCCAGTAGGCGCCGGATACTTTCATCAGCTTGATGGCGTCGGGGTTGATCTGACTGGTACGCTCGACGTGCGGTCCCCGGCACAGATCCTCGAAAGTGGCGTGGCGGTAGGTGGTGATGACCGGCTTCTCGACTTCCGACATACCGTATTCGTCGAGACCCTTTTCCAGGCCCTCGATGAGTTCCAGTTTGTAGGGCTGATCGGCATACAGCGCCCGGGCCTCCTCGGGCGACAGCTCGCGCCGCACGAACTCGTAGTCGCTGGCGATGATCTCCCGCATCCGCCGCTCGATGGCCTCCAGGTCTTCGGGGGTGAGGGGACGGGGAAGGTCGAAATCGTAGTAGAAACCATCTTCGATGGGCGGGCCGATGGCGACCTTGCCCTCGGGGAACATCTCCAGCACGGCCTGCGCCATCACGTGGGCGGCTGAGTGGCGGATTTTGTAAAGGTTACTCTCTTCGTGCTTCTGATTCATCGTCTTACTCCTCTGTATAACAAAATACCCCTCGCCCCTGGGGCGAGAGGTACAACTCACGCGGTTCCACCCAGATTGAACGCAATCCATCGCACTTTCCACAAAATTGCGCTCATCTCTTGGGCCGATAACGGGGCCAGCCGTGACCTCATACTAACCGCCCAGACTCCGTGCCAAAATCCGCGTAATCCGTGTAATCCGTGGAGTCCGTGTCAGCTCCGTGCAATTCGTGGAGTCCGCCCGTCCTGCCTGCACTTGTGGTGCGGCACAGGTGGCTGCGCCCGGCGGGCCGGGGTGTCGGCGTTCCGAGGTCCGCTCCCGGGTGGTTTTCGATGGGTTCAGCGGGGCAGGCTTTCAGCCAACGGCCTGCCCTCTCTGGCGCGTCTGCACCACCTACTCGTCCCGGTCAACGCTTTGGCTTATTTTGCGGAAATAGTCTAGCACAGAGACAGGTTCCTGTCAACCGCCGTTCGTTTGGGCCTAGGGCAATCGCATCTTAATTTTATACCAATTGCGTATTGAAAGGCTGTATTTTCTGCCCGCGCCGGAATAGGGATTCCGGCGCTGCGGGATGCTCATCGCCCCATCTCGTAGCCCCGGAATCCCTATTCCGGGGCGAT
>JAJRXB010000554.1 GCA_024276515.1 Chloroflexota bacterium | reverse complement strand
CTGTGGCCGGTCTCCGACCTCCGGCTGTGGCCGGTCTCCGACCTCCGGCTGTGGCCGGTCTCCGACCTCCGGCTGTGGCCGGTCTCCGACCTCCGGCTGTGGCCGGTCTCCGACCGAGCCACACTTGGTCAAAAGACCGGCCCAAGCCAAAAGGCCACCCACGCCTTCCATCACCCAAACCGCCCGGTGACGTAATCCTCCGTCCGCTGGTCGCGGGGGGCGGTGAAGATTTCGGTGCCGGGCCGGTATTCGATCAGATCGCCCATCAAAAAGAAGGCGGCGTAGTCGGCCACGCGGGCGGCCTGCTGGATGCTGTGGGGGACGATGACGATGGTGTATTGCTGCTTCAGTTCAAAGAGCGATTCTTCCACCTTGCCGGTGGAGATGGGGTCCAGTCCGGAGGTTGGCTCGTCGAGGAGCAGAACTTCGGGCGACAGCGCCAGGCTGCGGGCGATGCACAGTCGTTGCTGCTGACCGCCCGATAGTGCGCTGGCCGGACTGTCGAGGCGGTCCTTCACCTCGTCCCACAGGGCGGCCTGGGTGAGACTGCGCACGACGATCTCTTCCAGCCGGGTCTGGTCTCGCTCACCGGCCAGTTTGGGGCCGTAGACGACGTTTTCGCGGATGGTGCCCGGCAGGGGCAGCGGCAGGGCAAAGACCATCCCCACCCGTCGCCGCAGGCCGGGGACATCGGTGCCGGGGGCATAGATGTCCTGCCCGTCCAGCAAAACTCGCCCCGACATCTGGGTCCCCTCCACCAGGTCGTTCAGCCGGTTGATGAGACGCAGCAACGTCGTCTTGCCGCCGCCGGCCGGGCCAAAGAAGACGGTGATGGCGTTGGCCGGCACGTCGAGGGTCACGTCGTGCAGGGCCGGCTTGCCGTCGTAGGCGTAGCTTACGTTTTCGATGCGAATTTTGGGGTGATTTTGGTTGTGGGACATAATGTCGTTGCGTGTTGCGTGTTGCGTGTTGCGTGTTGCGTGGCGGAATGTCCGGAACACGCAGCACGCGACACGTGACCATTACCACTGCCGCCGTCGCCGGAAGTAGCTGCGAATGACGGTAGCCACCACGTTCATCGAGAGCACCAGCACCAGCAGCACCAACGCCGTGCCGTATTTAATTTCCAACGGCATGCCGGGGACCTGGGTGCTGATGACGTACAGGTGATAGGGCAGGGCCATTGTCTGCTCAAGGGGAGACCGGGGCAGGCGCGGCAAAAAGAAAGCAGCCACGGTGAAGAGGATGGGCGCTGTCTCGCCGGCCGCCCGCAACAGTCCCAGGATGACGCCGGTGATGATGCCCGGGGTTGCCTGGGGCAGCACGATGTTGCGAATGCCCTGCCAGCGGGTCCCCCCCAGGCTGGCGCTGACGGTGCGGAACTCGGTGGGCACGGCCCGCAGCGACTCCTCGGCGGTGCTGATGATGATGGGCAACGTCATAATGGCCAGCGTCAGCGAGCCGGCCAGGATGGACGTGCCCAATCCCAGAAAGAGCACGAACAATCCCAACCCAAACAGCCCATACACCACCGACGGGATGCCGGCCAGGTTGACGATGGCCAGCCGGATGGCGCGGGTCAGCCAGGTGTCGCGGGCGTATTCGGCCAGGTAGATGGCGCCCCCGATCCCCACCGGGATGGCCGCCACCGCCGTACCCAGCGTGAGCAACAGCGTGCCAACAATCGCCGGGAAGATGCCGCCGGCTTTCATCCCGCCACGGGGCATGGCGGTGAGAAACTCCCAACTGATGGCCCCGGCCCCCCACACCACGATGGCGCCGACGACGACCAGGATGGGGACCACCACCAGCAGTGTGGACAGGCCCAGCAAGATAAAGCCGACGTGCTGCGTCAGGTAACGATTCATCAGCGCAAGCCTCCCCGCCGCCGCTTTTTGAACATCACCGAGGCGGCCGCCAGATTGATGAGGAAGGTCAGCAGGAAGAGAATGATGCCGATGCCGAAGAGGGCGTGGTAGTGAGTGCTCCCCTGGGCCACCTCGCCCATCTCGGCGGCGATGGTCGCCGTCATGGTGCGGATGGGGCGGAAGAGGGAGTCGAGGGTGAGGGGCATGCGGGCAGCGTTGCCCGTCACCATCATCACCGCCATCGTCTCGCCGATGGCACGCCCCATACCCAGCATCACCGCCGTCACGATGCCCGAACGGGCGGCCGGCACCACCACCCGCCAGATGGTTTGCCATTGGGTGGCACCCATCGCCAGGCCGGCGTCGCGGTAGCTTTTGGGCACGGCGTCCAGGGCATCTTCGGCCACGCTGATGATGGTGGGCAGCGCCATATAGGCCAGGATGAGAGCGCCGGTGAAGGCAGTCAGCCCGGTGGGCGCGCCCAGGGTCTCGCGGATGAGGGGCGCGATGAGCGTCATCCCCAAAAAGCCCAGCACCACCGAGGGGATGCCGGCCAGCACCTCGATCACCGGCTTGAGGATTTCGCGCGCCCAGTTTGGGGCCACCTCGCGGATGAAGACCGCCGTCGCCACCCCCAGTGGCAGAGCGATGGCGATGGCCGTCACCGTCACCAGCGCCGAGCCCAGAATCAGCGGCAACGTGCCAAACAGGTCGAAGGTGGGATACCAGCGCGTGCCGAACAGGTTGCCCGGCGGCACCTCGAGGAAGACGGGCACGCCCTCTCGCAGCAGGAAGAAGAAGATGAGCAGCACGAAGCCGATGGTCGAAAAGCCCAGCACCCGGATGAGGGCTTCGACGGTGAATTCGGTCCAGCGAAGTTGGGAGCTTGTCGGAGTGCTGTTTTCAGTCAATGTAGAACTCCTGCTGAGGTGGTACGTGCTGCGTATTGCGTATTGCGTGATGCGTCGCTCCTGTCCATCACGTTTCACGCAACACGTTTTACGTTTTCATCGCAGCGGCACAAAGCCCAGCTCCGCCACCAGCGTTTGGCCGTCGCTCAACACCCAGTCCAGGTAATCCTTCACCTGGCCGGACGGCTCGCCGGCGGTGTACATGTAGAGCGGACGCGAGATGGGATACGAACCGTCGTTGACCGTCGCCACGGAGGGCAGCACGTAAGGGGCATTGGCGTCGCGGGCGATGGCCAACGTCTTCTGATCCGGGGTCACGTAGCCCAGACCATCGTAGCCGATGGCGTTGGGATTCTGACGCACCTCGGCGCTGATGCCCTCGGACGAAGGCATCAGCAGCGTATCGGGCGAGAAGAGTAGTTCGCTCTCCTTGTCGCCCAGCCGCACCACGTTTTCCAAAAAGTAGACGTAAGTCCCGGAGTTCGATTCGCGGGAGAGGAGCACGATGGGGCGATCTTCGCCACCCACCTGGCGCCAGTTGGTGATCTTTCCGGTGTAAATGTCGGAGATCTGGCGCAGGGTGAGTCCGTCCACCGGGTTGGAGGGGTGAACGACGACGGCGATGGCGTCGCGGGCGACGACGAATTCCACCGGGGTGATGCCGTTGGCCTCGGCAGCGTCGATCTCCTCCGGTTTCATTTTCCGCGAGGCGTTGGCGATGTCTACCGTGCCGTTGATCATGGCAGCGATGCCGGTCCCCGAACCACCCCCCGTAACCGAGATGCGCACATCGGGATGCAGGCGCACGTATTCCTCGGCCCAGGCCAGCGCCAGGTTGACCAGGGTGTCGGAGCCTTTGTTCTCGATGGTTTGAGCCGGGGGCTGGGGGGGCTCGCCGGCCGGAGCCGACGACTCCGGCCCGCAGCCCACCAGGGGCCAACTCAGGCCAAGCAGCAACAGGCCGATCGTCAGGCGCCGGCGTGTCATGGAACCCGCTCCACCTTGAGCAAATTGGTGTTGCCCGGCGCGCCGAAGGGGGCGCCAGCAGTGATGACGATGCTGTCGCCCGGACCGGCCAGCTCACAATCCCGAACCTGTCTGACGGCGTAATCGCTGATCTGGACCATGTTGTGGATTTCGGCGCTGAGAACCGGCCACACCCCCCAACTCAGAGCCAGTCGTCGCCGGGTGGTGGGCTGGGGGGTGAGAGCCAGAATCGGCGCGCGGGGGCGGTGGCGGCACACGCGGCGGGCGGTGCTCCCCGACTGGGTGTAGGTGACGATGGCCGCCGCCTTCAGGTGACGCGCGGCCACGTGACCGAGATAGGCGATGGTGGAGTCGATGCTGGCGGCGGGCGCCAATTCGGGCAACTCGGCGATCTCGCCGTCCAGCCAGGCAGCCTCGGCCCGGGCGGCGATGGTCGCCATGGTGGCGACGCTCTCGACCGGGTGCTGGCCGATGGCCGTCTCGCCGGAGAGCATCAGCGCGTCGGTGCCATCGAAGATGGCGTTGGCCACGTCGGTTGCCTCGGCGCGGGTGGGGTGGGTCTCCGTCATCATCGACTCGAGCATCTGGGTGGCGGTGATGACCGGCACGGCGGCGGCGCGACACCTGGCGATGATTCGCTTTTGCGCTACGGGCACTTCCTGAAAACTCACCTCCAGCGCCAGGTCGCCCCGGGCGATCATCACTCCGTAGACTTCTTCGATGATGGCGTCTATGTCGTTGAGCGCGCCCTCCTTTTCGATCTTGGCGATGACGGGGATGTCGGCGTTCAGGCGGGCCAGCAGTTCTTTGAGGCGGCGCACGTCGGCGGCGGATTGAACGAAGGAGAGGGCTAAAAAGTCCAGCTTTTGCTCGACGGCGAAGGCCACGTCGTCCTCGTCTTTCTCCGTGACCGAGGGCAGGCTGACCCGGATGCCGGGCAGGTTGATGCCACGCCGACTGGAGAGGGTGCCCCCTTCCAGCACACGGCAGTGGATGTTGCCGCTGGGGGACAGTTTTTCCACCCGCAGTATCACGTCGCCGTCGTCCACCAGCAGCCGGTCGCCGGGTTTCAGGTCGCCGGCCAGACCGGGGAAGGAGATGGCGACGCGCTGTGTGTTGCCCAGCACCGGTTCGGGGGTGAGCACAAGCGGTTGCCCCGGCGTCAGGCCGATTACGTCTCCTTCGATTTCACCCACCCGGATGCGCGGCCCCCGCAGGTCGCCCAGGATGGCGATGGGGGCGTCCAGGTCGTGGCTCAGCTCCCGCACGCGCTCGATGATGGCGGCGTGGCTCTGGTAATCGCCGTGGGAGAAGTTGAGACGCACCACGTCGAGGCCGGCCAGGATCATCCGGCGCAACACGTCCCGGCTTTGGCTGGCCGGTCCCACGGTCGCCACAATTTTGGTTCGTTTCCCCGGATGGGGCCTGCGGGTCAACGGTTGCTGGTCGGTGCGCTTGTTCGTCATAGGCGGTGGTAGTGTGCTGAGGTGACAGTCACTTTTAGCACGATTATCAGGTCAGAATTTGAAAGATCACCCCGTTTTTTGCGCCGGTTCAAGTGACTGTCACCTGCCTTCGCTCAAAAGGGAACAACTCTAAATTTTGGGAGGTTGAGTAGGGGCCGAGGCATTCCGGCCAAGTCTTGCGCTATGCAGACGCTCGGTCGTTAAATGGGCCCAGCCCGGCAAACCCGACGTCGGGAATGCCTCGCTCTTACAGGGCGGCCATAATCTCCTGGCCGTGTCCGGCCGAACCGAGGACGTCTTCGTTTTTGTGTTTGATGAGCTTCACCAATTCCTCGCGGGCCGGTCCCAGGTATTTGCGGGGGTCGAATTCGCCGGGGTTTTCGGCCAGCACTTTGCGGACGATGGCTGTCACCGCCAGTCGGCCGTCGCTGTCGATATTCACTTTGCACACGGCGCTGCGAGCAGCCCGCCGCAACTGATGTTCCGGCACGCCGACTGCGCCTTCCATGTGACCGCCGTAGCGGTTGATCATCGCCACGTATTCCTGCATCACCGAACTTGCTCCGTGGAGCACGATGGGGAAGCCAGGCAGTCGTCTTTCGATCTCCTCCAGGATGTCGAAACGGAGGGGAGGGGGCTCCTCGCCCGGCTTGACCTTGAACTTGTAGGCCCCGTGGCTGGTGCCGATGGAGATGGCCAGTGAGTCGACGCCGGTGCGGCGGGTGAAATCTTCCACTTCTTCGGGTCGGGTGTAGGTGCTGCGCTCTGCCGACACCTCGTCTTCGATGCCGGCCAGCACGCCCAGTTCTCCCTCAACCGACACGTCGAATTGGTGAGCATAGTCGGCCACCCGGCGGGTGAGGGCCACGTTCTCTTCGTAGGGCAACTGCGAGCCGTCAATCATCACCGAGCTGAACCCGCTTTCGATGCAGCTTACGCACAGCTCGTAGCTGTCGCCGTGGTCCAGGTGCAGGGCGATGGGGATGTTCCCGCCCATTTCTTTCATCATCTGCACGGCTCCCATCGCCATGTAGCGCAGCATCGTTTGGTTGGCGTAGTTGCGCGCTCCTTTGGAAACCTGCAGGATCACCGGTGAGTCGGTCTCTACGCAGGCCCGAATGATGGCTTGCAATTGTTCCATGTTGTTGAAGTTGTAGGCCGGGATGGCGTATCCACCTGCCATCGCCATCTGGAACATAACTTGGGTGTTGACCAGGCCAAGGTCTTTGTAATGGATGGTCATTTGTTTCCTCCATATGAGGTTGAGATGGTAACATCGCCAGCCCCCTGAGGGCTGGAATCTTGTGGTGAGGATGGCATTGGGAAAGAGGCTACCCACGACAATAGTATAGCACGACAGAAAGGGACTCGCCAGCCCAGGGCAAGGCATGGCTTGCCTCTACCCAAAATCTGGGTAAGCGTTCACCCCTCCATAACAGGGGAGCCGGGGGAGGGTGGAATCTCGCCCGGAGAGAGATTCCGTCCCAGATGCAGATTGGTAATCGTTCACCCTCTGTTTTTGGGCGATTGAAATCGCTCCTACAGGCGTTCCGCCGCGAAGTCCCCCTGCGTGGACTGGTTTTTTAGCCCGCGTAGGCGGGCTTTGCGGCCGAAGGCCCCGTAGGGGCGACTTCAGTCGCGTTTACCGAAAGGAGGCTGAACGGTTACGCAGGTCGTTCTCCGGCGTCCCCGCCGCCGGGTATCAGTGGGTCGGGCCACTATCTGCCATCTCGTCAGATGCGAGAGGGGAATTATCCGACGGGGCAGGGTGGTCTTTGGCAATTTCCATGCGCTTGATTCGATATAGTGTTTCCTCAATCAGCATCCGGTTGGCGGCGATCAGGTCGGCGATGATGCCCAGGGTGAAGAGAAGGAACCCGATGGTCAGCAGGGTCCCGCCAACCACCAGGGATTGGACGTGGCGTCCCACCCCGCTTTGGCCTGTTATGGCAAAATAGCCAAAGCGGACCAGGGTGAAGAGTCCAACGATGACAAAGGGCAGGCTGATGTAAAAGAAGGTGCGGAGTGGTTCGTAAAAGGCGTAGAGGCGGAGGATGGTGGCGGCAGACTGTTTGACGTAAGACCAGTTGCTTTTGATCAGGCGGGAGTCGCGGGTGGGCTGGCTCACCTGAATTGGGACGTAAGTGACTCTGAGTCCTTTCTTGCCGGCCTGGATGATGGTCTCCAGCGTGTAGGTGTAGCGGGTCAACACCGACAGGCGCAAGGCGGCCTCGCGGGAGTAGGCGCGGAAGCCGCTGGTGGCATCGGGCACTTGCGTCCCCGAGGCCAGGCGCACCACCCAGCTTCCCCACTGTTGCAGTCGCCTCTTGGATGGCGAGAAGTGGGGGACTGTTTGCACCTGCCGATCGCCGATCACGATGTCGGCCTCGTTGTGCAAGATGGGAGCGATCAGGCGCGGGATGTCGGCCTGGGGGTATTGGTTATCGCCGTCGGTGTTGACGATGATGTCCGCGCCCAGTTTCAAGCAGGCGTCGAGTCCGGTCTGAAAGGCGACGGCCAACCCTTTGTGTCCCGGCAAACGGATGACGTGATCCACTCCCAGGCGGCGGGCCACGTCGACCGTGTTGTCGGTGCTGCCGTCGTCGATGACCAGGGTTTCGATGGTGTCAACGCCGGGGATGTGGGGAGGGATGTCGGCCAGGGTAGCCGGCAGGGTTTCTTCTTCGTTGTAGCAGGGGATTTGGATGATGAGGTGCATCGCTCACCCGTTGTGACCAGGCTGATGGCTTGATTGTAACATAGAGGGGGCGGGGGGGCAAAGAAGGGAGACGTTGCTGCGGGTCAGGGGAGCCGGGGAGAGGGAATCGCCGGGGAGTTACCCCACATCTTGTGATTGACTGCTCACACCTTTGTTGCAATTATAATATCTTGATAGCTAAAGAAATCTTCCCTTCCACACCAAGATCCATAATGGATTGGCTCGTTAATTTTCAGTCTATGCTTCTCATAAAGGTCAAAAATGAACGATTCCTCATAACAAACCGCGTCTTCCGGCGTATCGGCATTTGTTGTACGATATTTCCCCATCTCATATTTAAAATCCAATGCGCTTCTTTTCGCATTAATAAGCTTTGATGATTCCGTGTTTAGAAGGAAGAATGTTATGAAGCATCTTCCACCTCTTTTCAACACACGTGAAATTTCAGAAAAGTAGTTTTCTACGCCTTCAGGTAGCATATGCGTAAATACAGATGCCAAAACTACAAAATCAAATGATTCATCTTCGAATGGAAACCTATATTCTGATGCCTCATATTTTCCTTGCGGGTTGTATAGCTTATTGAACACATCAGCCAGTTGAAAGTGGAAATTTGGATACCTGGTTGATATCTTCTTTCTGCACCAATCAATCCCCGCCGGAACTATATCAAATCCTTCATAGCTGCCGTTTTCGTCTAAATACTTCGTCAGCGGAACCGCTTTGCGTCCAATACCACATCCAACATCCAGGATCCTTTCATCTGGCTTCAGGTCGCAAAGCTCTACGAAATATCGAAGAAACTTTTCTCCGTTTCTCTTGAAATCCAGAGCATCGCGAGATCCATCAAACCTCATCAATCTTGTAGGGGGAGTTAATGAATCTCTCCGCCCTAACAACAAATCGAGAGTATCCTTTGGGAAGTAAACGATATATTTTACTACCGGCATAATCGGATCAGGGATGAGTTTTTTGATAGCGCTCTTCATACTTTCTCACTCAAAGAGTGCCAGCATAAGCGGTGGAGTCAATGGCCGGTCGTTTGTCCTTCTCCGACGAGTTCCTCGTAGATTTTTTGGACCTCAGCCACGTACCGTTTGGGGCTGAAGCGTGTTTTTGCCCTTTGGCGACCGGCAGCGCCCAGGCGGCGGGCCAGATCAAGGTCTTGCAAAACCTTGATGATTGCCTGTGCCAGATTATCGGGCGAGCCAGGGGGAACCAGCAGGCCGGTGACGCCATCCTCGATAATCTCCGGGATACCACCTACGGTGGTGCCGATGACCGGCTTGCCAGCAGCCATAGCTTCCACCAAAACGCGACCGAATGCCTCTGAATGCGAAGGTAAGACCAGCAAATCTAGCGCAGACATAATGTCTGAGACGTCATCGCGGTAGCCGATGAGCTTGAACGAATCCTGCAGGTTATAGCTGTTTATCAATTTTAGTATTTTTTGCTCATACACTGCATCGGATCTGGATTTCCCACCAACGCCTATGAATGTAACGTTAGGGATAGCTTTTTTCACAGCTACAGCGGCCCTAACAAGATCTTCATAGCCTTTAATTTCAGTTACCCTGCCGATTTCTCCAACCAACAGAGTATCATCGGGAATGTTTAGCTGGGATCGAATTGAAGTTTGGGCGTGCGACGACTCGAACGTTTCAAATTCCAGCCCATCGTAAACCACCACAACTTTAGAGCAATTGCTTTGTTGACAGAAAGTTTGTCTTACTCCGAGTGACATCGCAATGACCCGGTTAGAGAGTCGCTTAATAACTGACAAAGCAATATGGGGACCCAAAAAGAAATTAAAAACAGTTTCAGGGATAAGCAACTCCCTGGCATGCCAGACGTGAGGGACTCCTGATATCCGAGCTGCTAGCGCACCACTGATGATAACCAATGAGTTGGTATGAATTAAGTCAACCTTGTGGCGAGCAACAATCTGTTTTAACTGCCATGTAGAGACGAAGATAAAAGGCATCACGGCTAAAAAGTAGAGTAATCTCTGGATGCCATTTCTTCTAGTGAGCCACGATCTTATCAAGGGAACGACCTCGACCAAGATATTCAATCCTTCCAATTTCTGCTTTAAAGGCCCATTTTCAGGGAGGGCAACGATTGGCAGAAAACGATCTTTATCCAGGTTAGCTACCAGGTTCAGTAGGCACAACTCTGCTCCGTAGAGACCAGCAGAATGAGAGATGTAGAGTATCACTCTTCTTTTTTGGTTATCCATATACTCGACTCCAACCTGCTACCTGCCCGCACAAACGTAGCCAGTTTAGCCGGTTGCGTAAACCCTCAGTCAACGTAACCCAACCCCCTTAACCGCTCTAGAACCGACTCCACATCTTGATCATCATAGGGATTATCACGCTCTTGAGGTTCAAAAGACGCATCGTAACTATATTCCGATGTATATTCAACAGGCACGGGGTTTTGTAAAATCTCGTGCAAAACCCTGCCGTCAAAATAAGTAGGCACTGGAACACCCAGCAAATAGAGAATTGTCGCCGGCAAGTCTATCAACTTTAAAGCGGGTAAGTCCTTTCCTGGTCTGATATTAGCGCCAGCAGCCAGAAATATACCGTTGGGGCGATGGACTCCACCAGGAAGGTGGTCCATCATAATCTCTGCCAGTGTTAAGGTGCGCACTGGTGCAAGATCCGGGGAGGTATAGCTTGGACGTAACCGAAAGAAGGGTTCCCACCGCTGTTCTACATAAAGATCAGGTAACGTGTCAATCTGGGCCCCATAGTATATATCCTCCCGGCGATAGACCTTTTCTACTACAGGTAATCCAGTTTCTGGATCACGCAGCGATTCTAATCCGTCAATAATTAAGGAACGTAGTTCCTCATACTCATTCCCAGGTTGAACGATCCCTTGAGGGTCTCGACCAACCAGGTTAATCCAAACACACTCCTGATATTCGTCGGCATAAGCACGAGTCTGGCTCCAGTCAAGGAAGAACGAGGAAGACGTAAATCGAACTCTATGGTACAGGTCTGGCATTAATTTTCTGCTGAGAGTCTTAACAAATTCTGGTACATATCGGCGCAGCCACGATCGTCCTCTTTGATTTTTCGACTTTAGCAAGCCTTGTTGCTCTAACCAATTATTCAAGTACAACGCTTTGTTACTGATGGGACCGAAGCCGTGATCCGACATAACAATCAGGATGGTTTCTTCGTCCAAATCAGACCACACCTCGGCTAGATAGTGATCTAACTTTTTGTAGATTTCGTAAATGAAATTGCCATACTTGGCCGCCCCCTTTTCTTCGTATTGGGGATGATCGGGATCCATAAACCGCCAGAAATGATGTTGGACAGCATCAGTAGCAGAGAAATTGACTATGAAAAAATCAAAGTCACGCGAGTGCAATAGATACCGCACTGTCTTAATACGCTGCTCCAGGGCTTTATTTATTTTATCCCAAATGAGGTCGTAGCGACCGCCCCGTGCATCTTCCGCTAGGGGCACGCCAACGATATAATCACCAATCTCACCGGTTAACTCTGAGGCCAGGTTTGATGGATATGTATAGTTAGGTGCTCCATCGGGTGTATCCATTCCTGAAATGAAGCACCCATTGACAGGATCAGGAGGGTACGTCATAGGAAGGTTAACGACCCCCACTACCTTCCGACAGTCGCTCAAAATTCTCCAGATAGGGTAGCCATGCCGGTGGCTGCCGTTGATCAGCATAGTGTCGTAGGTATTCGGTTTACGCTTTCGGAAATTTATGACCCCATGTTTACCCGGATTAACACCTGTAGAAAAGGTGCTCCAGGCAGCCGGGCTATGAGGGGGGATCGTCGAAACCAGGTTGCCCCATGCCCCAACTTTCATTAACCTGGCCAGTGTAGGCAGTTTTCCTTGACTAGCCCATGGCTTTATCAAATCAAATGTAGCTCCATCAAAACCTAGAACAATAACCCGTTTGCAAATTGGAGTGTGCATTCATAGCCCTCCTGGAAGCTATTGGTCGTCGGGCATCCAAAATGGAAAGCTATCTTCACCGGGAGATGTCGTCAGACGAGTCTGTTGGCTACCATCTGCGGCCATCACGTAAATTTCCCAATCGCCATCACGAAAAGAAGAAAAGAGGATAGATTTACCGTTCTCAGCCCAGCTTGGGGATGAGTCAAGGTTATCACCAACGGATAATCTTTGCACATCTGATCCATCATAATGCATTGTATAAATTTGTTGCGGTCCATAGCGGGTGGAAACGAACAAAATTTTGTCTCCTGCTGGAGACCACTTAGGCAGAATATCCGCCCCAGGGCTGTCTGTCAAGCGAGTAATTTCTCTCGTTTCTATGTCTATTATGTAGATTTCACCGTTTACATCTGCGCTGTCGGATACAAAAACGACTTTGTCTCCATTGGGTGACCAGCTAGGCATTACGCTATTTCCCTGGTTTTCGGTCAATTGTATCTCTTCGCTGGTTGTCAAATCAAGCAAATATATTTCAAAGTTCCCCGATTTATTGCTATGGTAAACAATCGATTTTCCATCAGGCGACCACTTGCCACTTAAAGAAAACCCCTTGTTGTGGGTAATGGGCTGCTGATTGCTACCATCGCGGTCCATCGTATACAACTGTAGCTGTTGCATATCTCCTTTAGCGAAGAGGACTTGCTCGTTCTGGGTAGACCACACTGGCTCAATCTCTCTCCCGGGGGTATTTGTGAGAGGGATTGCTCTTTTCGTGATAGCATCCATCTCAAATATATCAAAACTGCCATTTCGATCTGAGTGAAAAAGGATTTTACCAATCAATGGGTAGTCTGGCTCTTGTGGCATAGGTGTGGGTATGGGAGAAATTGGCGAGATCATCTCCGTACCACCTACCGGAGAAGAAACCAAGGAATCACTCGTAGTGGTTGGTGACCGTGTCGCCGATTTATCGAGTTTTGCGGCTTGTGATTGGCAGCCCGTTGTGACGAGCAACAGCACAACTGTCAGAACTTTTAGATAGCCTGGTTGTCGGGTCTTTTTATAGCGCATTCTTCCATAATTCTCCGGGGTGCAATGCTTTAATTTGCGACCAATGGAATAAAGTCGAAAACATAAGGTAGAAGATACAAACTAACCCTGCTATGAGCAGGGGCGTCCAGAACATTGAGTAGGACCAATAGGTAACCCCTCTTTGAAGCAAATAAATGGCTCCCAGCGTCATCAGGCCTGCCAGCACAGGTTTGATGAAACCCCAATGGTAGGGATGAATCCTCAGCAGGTGGAACACTTCCGCTAACCGCACAATATTGATTACTATTTCGACCAAACTCACTACTATTGCCGCCCCGACCATCCCGTACAGGGGAATCAAGAAGAAACTAAGCGCAATGATTAACAGGACTGACAGCACAGAATTGAGCATATGCACCCTTGAGTAGCCGCTCATTATTAACATCCATCCAACAGCCCCAGTACTTACATTTATCAAATGCCCAAATGCCAGTATGTATAGAACAGGGATTCCTACTTCAAATTCAGAGCCGAAAATCGCCAAAACAGGCTGAGCTAGCAAAATAGTCATTAAAAAAATCAAAATGCTTATAGCAAATATCCATTTAGTCACTGTTTTAAACAATTTCTGAAGTTTAAACTTATCACCTTGAGCGTACATTTCCCCAATCATTGGGGCAAGAATAAAACTGGAAATATCCAGGGGCATTTGTATCAAAAGGGCTACCTTCGAGGCTATTTCATATATCCCCACCTCGGCAGAATCTTGAAAGTAACCCAATATTAGAATAGTGGCTCTAGGCGAAGTCAGGGTTAACAATTGACTGAAGAAGAGAGGGTAACAGAAGATCAGCCATTCCTTAACGGCTAATTTGGGCTTTTCTTCCTCGATCCCCGGGATAGACTTTTGCAGCCGGCGATATACATAATAAGCTAACAACCCGCCTGCAACAGCAGTTAGAACTGTGCTGCTTAGTACCCCGTTCCAATACCACCCTAAGTGGAGGAACAAAGCAATTGAGCCCACACTGACAAGAGGTACAAAAACTTTCCCGATGTAAATTCGATAATCTGTTCGTTGAAAGGCCTGAATACCGTTGAGCCAGATCGTCCTGAGAGCTATGAAAGGAATTGTTAGCGCAAACGTCCGTAGCACGAGGGTCAATTGGGGCTCATTAAAAACGCTATTAGCAAGTAGCCCGGCTGCTATAAACACCCCTCCACTCAAAAGCACACTCGTCATCAATACTGCCCAAGATGCAAAGTACGTTATCCCTTGTACATAGCCCAGGTCCTTTTTAGCTAGGTACACAGACAGAAACCGCAATATACCTATATCAAGTCCCCACTGAGAGAGTAGGGAGACAAAAAACACAATTGCCATAGCCTGCGCATATATTCCTATCCCCTCTGCTCCCAAGAATCGTATGATTATGATATTGCTAGTATAGATCGCTATTACATAGAAGAACTCGCCTATCCCTGAAATACCCGTATCTTTGATAATCTTAGCCAGCATGACAGACACAGATCTATACCTTACCTTGTTGCATCCTCACCAGTGTGAGAGAGTGATGTGAAAAAGGGGAGAATCGGTCAGAGCATTTTACTTGCCTGGCCTGGATTTGGCAATTCAGATCAAACGTGATGACGGGGGATGAAGAGATAAGCCCATAAAGCAGAAGTTGTGCAGGCCACTTTTGATGACCTGCACAACTCTCATTCAAGGTTTCTTACCCGCCACCAAACACAGGCCTGGGCGGTTTTTTTATCTACGGCTACTTGGCTTTTACGTTAAAGGTGTTTAGGCGGCTGGGGTAGAGAGTGTTCATAATGCCGACCAGTCTCGAACCCGATGGTCCAGAGATCACAATAGTTCCTTCAAAGCTATCCCCAAGCGAAGCCAAATGTGAAGCACTACAGGCACCGCTGTCACACCCATATCGAGTATTGATTGAGTCTACGGACAGATCGGGGACAGTAATCTGCCCTACTACGCCGGTCAGATCGAGCGCCACGTTACCACTACCATCGTAGTATTTGACATCAACCTGAACGGAGCTACCCGAGATGTTCATAAAGGAAATTTTGTCCCATTGCGTCCAAGTACCGCCGGCATTCTTCCGCGCTGAGAAAGGAACGTATAGTGTCTCGCCACCATCGCTCGCGCTGAATGCTGTATAAGTTGAACCGCCGAGGAAATAGGTGCCCCAGAAGTTGTGAGCAACTCCTACAAGCGCGTTATCGGGTCCTGAAATCTTATCGACGATTGCCGTGCCTGCAAATAGATTTCCTAAGGCCCCAAAGGCTCCTGGGCTAGGATAACCTCCTGTGCCACCGAAGCGTGTGTTAAATTCTTTTGCAGAGAGGGGAGGAATATCGGCCTCAAATTGCATCGAGGGACTCGATGCTCCCGTATTGTAAAGGCTTACCCTCACCCGAACCTGGCTGGTAGACACATTCTGTACAAACAGGTTACTCCATTGAACCCAATCGTCATCGGGTTCACGTCGGAAGACATTAGGGTAATACAATGTGTTACTTGCTTTAGATGCGGGAATACCGCTATAAGCGGTTTTCCAACCCGCCAGTTGACCCCATGACCCATCGAAGACTACAACTATCGGATCAGCCCCAGAAGTTATGCGGATAGAGCCATTGTCGGTGTTGCTACCACAGTTGAATTGAGGCTCAAAGGTATATGATCGGCTTCCCTCTATGGTCGTACTGGTGGGGTTGGAGCAAGTTGCATCGTTACCATTCTGATCTCTGTATGTGAAGTTGACGGTTGTTGTTCCCGAGTCTTTTGTCCCTTGGATGGTTACTCGAGAGAAGCGATACGTGCCCAATTGGGTAGCATACGGCAAGAAGATATCTGTGGCGGGCTCTGGTGCTTCATAAGCTTCGCCGTTGAAACCATCGCCGCCGGTGTAAGTGCCACCAGAGTAAGTGTTGTCAACGGCAGCGAACATCTCTCGATCAGAGGCAACGACCACAGAACCGACCCATCCACTGCCAAACATAAGACTTAGACTACTCAGGTCATAGTAGGCGGCTGCCCGATACGCGAGTGGGCCTTCACTGGAAAGAGTAGAGGTATCATCCGAGGTACCTGTCTGACTGTAAAATGATACACTATAAGAGGCAGGACCACTAGGATCGATGTTCATCACAGCAATTTTGCTGACACCGGTGCCTGGATTGAATGCACCTTGCGCACCTGCATCGCCAGCAGTTCCCACGCCTCCACTGGAAGACTCGCCACCCGATGAAGGCTCATCCCGCGCCGCAGGGGGTGCCTCCGGTGGCTCGGCAGCGGACTCTTCGGTGGCCTCCGCTGGGGGCTCAGCGGTAGGTTCCCCGCCTGGCGTAGCCGTGACAATTGTCGTTGGGGTGATGGTCGTGACAGGCGTGACGGTGACCACGGTGGTGGGGGTGATAGTTATAGTAGATGTGACCGCGATGGTCTCCGTCGAGGTAATGGTCGCCGTAAACGTTTCTGTGATCTCCGGTGTCGGATCCTCACCCTGAGCGACCACAAAGGAAACTTGCAGCGAGAGGAGCATACCTAGCAGGACTACGAGAGTTAGTAGCTTTTTCATCACGTTGTTCTTCCTTTCCCTTTAATCTCTGGCAGGAATAAGTACAAAAATGATTAAAACAGCCAAAACATGACCACTCAGTCACCCCTTGCGAAGGTTGCAATCAGCTTTGATGATGGAGCAACTTCCAGCGGAGAAAGATGTTTTCGGCTTGAAATCCACCACGAAACCTTCGCAAGGGTTCCGCTGCCTGAGGAGTCACGCCAAGCTGATTACTATTTTACCGAACAAAAAGCCGAGAAGCAATAACACCTTGGGGTTATTTTAGAAGGCTTTGGCACAGTAGTACCACACCGCATTCATTGAGGAGTCTCTTTCTCGATAATGGTGTATAGCTTTTGCCGGATGAGCGATTCGCTGCATCGCCGCTGGTAACACTCGTAACCGCCTGCGGCCACTCTCTTCCGTAGGGCAATGTCGTCCTGGAGCGAGGCAACGGCAGCCGCCAACGATTCTACGTCAGCGAGGGGGATCAGGTAGGCGCTCTGCTTGTGGGCCAGCAACTCGTGGTTGCCCGGCGTGTCGGCGGCGATCACCGGGCGAGCCATCGCCAGGAACTGGAACGTTTTACCCGGGATAACCCGCCGGGCCTTTGGTGTATCGCCAAACGGGCCGCCCAGGCACAGGTCAGCAGCGGCGATCTCTGCTGGCAGTTGCGCGTAGGGTACCGGCGGCAGAAACTCTACGTTCGACACGCTCAACTGCTCGGCCAGGCGACGCACGCGTGGATAGCTCATCCCCCGCCCGATGAGTCGAAACCGCAGGTCCTTGCGCCCATCGAGCAGCTTGGCCGCCCTCACAATGTGTTCCACCCCGTGAAGAGGCAAATAAGAACTATAGTACAAAACGCGAAATTCGTCGCCGGAACGTGACGTTGGCCGCGGAAAGAACATGTCCTCGTTGCAGCCGACGTAGAGATGGCGCAGGCGGTCAGGAGGCAGCCCAAAGGTTTCGGCAAAGTACCCTTTGTGAGAGTCGGTGTCCAGCAGCACTCTGTCAGCGGCGTTACAGGCGGCCTGGTCGAGCCAGAAAGCCAGACGACCGGCGATAGAGTGAGGGCGGAAGCGCCGCCGGTCAAAGCAAAGGGTATCGTAGTTGGAAACGAAAGCATCAAAAATAATGGGGCGGCGGGTAAAGCGACGGACCCAGGGCATCAGCAAATAGCCATAGAATCCGACGAAGACCAGGTCATAGTCACCGCGCTTGAGACGGGGAATCAATCGCAGCAATACGCGCAGACTACGAGCGGTCAGCGAACCAGGGCGGCTGTCGGTGACTTCCGTCACGGCGTAACGAGCGCGCAGGGCACGCAAGATCACTTCGTTTCGAGTGTAGGCTGGTTCACGTCCACATACGAAAAGGATCCTGATTGGCACAATACGCTCAGTACCTTGCCCACAGCTCCCGATACCCATCCACTGTTCCTCTCCACAGCGGAGCAATCAAGTCCCAATCGCCGCGCCATAAATCACCAAGCATAGTTTTGATCAATTTGACGGCAATGTATCCCTCACGCAGCACGGCGGATGGGCCGTGGGGATGCTCATGGTAAAATCGCACCTGGCTCAAGGCGCGATGATAGCGATTAAACGGTTTATCGCGCTGAGCCGTCAATGACACTTTGTGCCACATCTTGGCCTGAGGCACACACCACACTGTGAACCCAGCGTCCCGCGCTCGTCGGCAAAAATCGGCATCCTCGCCGTACATGAAATAGCGTGTATCAAACAATCCGATACACTCAAATACCTCACGCCGGACCAACATGCCACATCCTGTCACATAATCCACGTGGAAGGGCTCTATGCTGGGCATGCTTCTGACGGTTAGGGGCATAGGCAACCAGCGATACTGAAGGTCTCCCAATCGCCATAGACGCTCAGGGGCGTCATAATAGTAAATCGCTGGCCCCAGGATACCAGGTCTATCGAGAATCTCATCTGTTGCCAACAAGACTTCCACCATAGTTTGATCAATGACTGCGTCATTGTTCAACAACAATACCGAAGCAGCCCCCTGCTTTAGTGCGTATTGAATTCCCGCATTCATTCCCCCGGCGAAGCCCAAATTCTGTTCGTTACAAATTAACGGCAATGTGGTGCCAAAGCGAGCAGCAAATGCTCGGACCGAATCGTCCGTGGACCCATTGTCCACGATGACGACCTGTTCCTTTGCCACTCCTGCCGCCAGCACAGACTCGACGCAGGCAATTGTGTCATCTCGTAAATTCCAGTTCAGAGTTACAACGTACACAGGTATCAGTGACATGCTTGTTCACCACAGGTCATAGCCCGCTAACGCTGTCGGCGTGAACACTCGTCATTTGGCTATTCGGCTTTACCAGATCAGCTATGGCTGCCTCAAAGCGGTCCACTGCCCGGTCCCAGGTGAACCGGGCGGCTGTTGGAGGACCATTGGCTGCCAGGCGTCGCGCCAGCGTCGGGTCGTTGAGCACACGCCACATAGCCCCGGCCAGGGCCGCCGGGTCACGAGCCGGCCCCATCAGGCAGTTCTCCTCGTGGCGGGCGTATTCCCGCACGCCACCTGAATCAGTCAACACCACCGGCGCGCCACAAGCCATTGCCTCCAGGGGCGGTAATCCGAAAGATTCCCACCACGATGCCGAGACAAACAGGTCACAGGTGGCGTACAATCGCGCCAGTTCAACCCGCGTAGGCCGATAGATGTACTCAAACGGTACAGAGCTTTCGATCTGACAATCTTCCTTAGAGACGATCAGCAATTTAATATCTCTCAAGCGCTCGTAAATCAGATTTGCAGCTTGCAAAAAGTCAGGGAGCCCTTTCCGTGGCCGCATATCACCCAGGAATAGAATGGTCTTCTGGCTACTGGCGTGATGATATGACTCATCCGATAGCGGGTGGAAGAGTTCAGGATGACTCAATCCTTCTCCCACCACTATCACCTTGCCCGGAGAGTAGGTAGTCAGTTCCCGCCGAGAGTAGTCCGACACTGTCAAAGCACACTTATGCCAGCGCAAAGCATGCCGCATCAGCCAGTCTTCATAGGGTCGGCCAATGAACATTTCCCGGTAGTCTTGATATAGCCACACCAGCCGTCCCCGTCTCAACAACCGACCTGCCAACAGGCTTGCCGCCGTTGTCGGGGTATGGGTGGAAACGATCACGTCCGAAGGAGGAACTGCCCGAGCCAGTGACCACATCAGGCGAATCATCTGTAGAACATTTGAGCGGGGTCCCCGCGCTAATCGAGTCTGGCGCACGCTCACACGAGTGTCCATCTCATTCAGCATATCGGGGTCCAGCGTGTCGCCGGGCACCACCAGGGCGATCTGATGGCCCCGTGCTGTCAGGCGATTGGCATATTCCACAATCACCCGTACCCCGCCCGATAGCCACAGAGAAGACAAAATAAAGCTGATTCGCATCCTCTCGTTATTGCCCTTCCTCTGCCGTCTCGGTGCGAACCTCAAAAATCCACACCCGGTCTTCGTGGTAAACAGGCTCATAATAGGGAGCGGCCAGCAGCGTCTCGACTGACAGCAGCGGCGCTCCCGGATTCCACACGCGCCCTTCCCGCTGGCCGACGTAGATGTGTGTGATGTCGTTTTGCTTCAATATCGCCAGACCCTCTCGCGTGGAAAGGTCGCTGGCCTGGATTTGGGCCACCAGATTGTGCACCTGCTGTGGATAATCGGGCGAAAAAGGAGTCTCGCTGGTGTAGGTGAGGGGAGGTATCGTGTTCTCCCGGCCGGCCAGCAACGGGATCCACCAGCCAGCGTCGGCACCCCCCACCCCTGTGCCACCGTAAGCGAAGAACCCATTGACCAGGAATTTGGCATCGGGCGGGGTATTGTCTCTGATCCAGACCATCGCTCGTTCGTCGGTCGGTGTCACCAACATAAACTGGGCAGGATCTACCATCTGCGCGTGAATGCGCGCAGCCCACAGCGACATCCCCACCACCAACAAGCCAAACGCCCACGGCGTTCCCCTCCAATACCGCCGGCCGTATTGAACTGCCCACACCGCACCATAGCCCACCATGATGGACGCCGGTATGTAAAGCGAAATCAAAACGGCAAAATTGTTGACGACCCCCGTCCCTGGCAGGTGTAATAGATAGGGGTTGGCCAACAAGAACAAAAAAGCCACCCACAGTCCAATAAAAACCGCCAGAGGCCGCCTGCGAACAAAGCTGAATAAAAAGCCCACCCCGATTGCGCCTAACATCGGGGTCGGTATAAAGTTTCTCACGTCGTGGAAGCGATTGTACTCATTGCGGATAAAGTTGCTTCTTTCCCCCTGAATCGCCAGGCCGATTTGCTGCTGCGCCAGGCGACTGGACGCTACGTTAGCGATCCATGGAGAGACAGCAAGTAAAGCCAACATCCCCAGCAAAGCAATCCGCCCCAAACTGTTCAGCCAATTCGAGCGTCTCTCTTTGTCGAAGACAGAATAAACAAGCCACCATCCGGGGAGGATCGCGACGTAAAAGAGAATCACTTTATAATGCGTGAGCGCCAGTCCCGCCACCACGATAAGTGCCAGCACCAACCGTCGCGCGCTGAGGCGAGGATGGGCTACCATCTCCCAGGTGAACCACAGAGCCACGGGCAAGATAACCTGTCCCGCCAACTGGGTGTAGCGCCCCCAGTTGACGTAGAAGCCGGGCATCGGCGAGAGAATAGCGGCCGTCAGCACGGCCATCAGCCCCACCCACCGATTCTCGGTCAGCCGCACCGCCAGAGGATAGATGGCAAAGGCGGCCAGAGCGTTGAGCAACTGGCCCACGATCAGCACGGCCCGGGGCATCTCCATCCCGGTCAGCCAGTGGAAGAAGGCAACCGCCGCGTGAAATCCATAGTGATAGGTAAAGGTCTTGAGCGGCGCGTAGGGCAGCCACGAGTCGAACAGGCCACCGTGGTCCACGATGAGCTGGGCCATCATCGTATGTTGATACGAGTCGGCCCACAAGGGGACGGTCAGCCCGCGTATGGTCCACAGGCGAAGGCCAATCACACTCCCGGCCAGCAGGGCCAGCAACAGGCTCAGCCGGCGCGACGGGCGGCCCACGACGGGCCGTGAGCCACGTCGAACGGCGTCCAGAACGTCCGGGCGACGCCTCAAGCGCCAGAGGATGAGCAAAATACAAACGCCCAGCATCGCCCAGAGCGCGGCCGGCCCCAGGCGTATCCCTCCCAGCGTCCGCGCCCAGAGAAGCAGAAGCGGGAAGGCCGCCAGGCTGATCCCGGCCGACAGCGTCAGCCACCCAAACCAATCCTCGTCCAGGTCGGGCAGCAGCCAGAGAAGCAATGTGAGGCCAGGCAACAGGAAAAGAAGGCCGGCCGCAAGGACGGCGGCGAATTCATATAGCAAGATCAGGCTCCCGCCTTACAAGATAATCCGGTAGTGGTAGAAAAGTAAGTGATATGTCATTGCGAGGAAGTGAAACGGACGAAGCAATCCCCGCATTGCAGGCCGGAGATTGCTCACCTGCCCCACCGCAGTACCCCGTACGGGGCACGCAGGTGCGGGTCGCTTCGCTCGCAATGACATCCCCCCGTCACTTACAGTTTAACCACCACCGATAATCCAAAGCTGATTGTATCGTGGTCATCATCTGGTGTCAAAAACCGAATCCCCTGTCCGCCCGGCTACTTCGTTTGACACCCCCAGCGACCCCAACTATACTCAGGTAACAGAAGTTACGCACTTGAGACCTCACAGGTTTTTGAACAGTGCCTGGTGGATGAACTCATACCCAAACGGGCACATTTTCACGCTTTGGAGAGCTTGTGGAAACCTGTGAGGTCTTATCGGGTTTTCGATCTCACCAACTGCGTAAGAAGCGTTCACCCCCTCCCCCAACGAGGGGGAGGGCTGGGGTGGGGGTGGAGGGGACGCCAGAGAAACACCCTGCATCCGGGACGGAATCTCTCTCCGGGCGAGATGCCACCCTCCGCCGACCCCTCTCTGTCAGGGCTTATCATTACCCACATCTCGCCTTGCCGACGCCCGCCCCGAGCTTAAGCTCAGGGCTAATAGCCCAAGCACGTTGAAACGTGCTGTCTTTGCCCAGAATCGGGGGAGGAGCAGTCGGCTTGAGCCGACTTTAGCTATTAGGCTGCGGATTTATTCGCAGCAAAAAGCG
>JAJRXB010000553.1 GCA_024276515.1 Chloroflexota bacterium | reverse complement strand
GCGGCGTCGGCCCCGACCAGCACCGTGTACAGCCCGATGCCGCCCAGGGTGACCCACACCGCCCAGCGGCGGCCCACCGTCCGCCGGGCCACGCCGACCAGCAGCCCGGCGATGATGGTGATGTTGAAGCCATTCAACAAAAAACAAAACAAGTAGCCAACGGGTCTGGTTCCATCTGCTTATGCCATTCGAGGACCATCCATACGTGGACGAGAGTTGGAAAATGCGCCTGCGAGATGCCCATGGGCAATGGACTGCCGCATGACAGACCTCAGCTCGAACTGCTAGCCTCCACAAGTCCGAGGGGCTCTAGCCACCCCCCCTTCCACGCCAGCCAGCCCAGCAAGCCATAGTAGAGCCAGATCACGATCAGGTTGGGCCGATGGATGTCAATAGCAGCAAAGGGAATCTGAGCCGTGATTTCCACGACGCGGACAGTGTACGTGAGGAGCAGCCAAGCGACCCAGCTCACTACCTGGCCCAAGGGCAACCACACCAACCCCAATAGGGTGGCCATCCCACCCCAGACCATCACTCCAGGCTGGGCGGGCAGGATGAGGAAGTTGGTCAGAAGAGAAACCAGTGATAGCCGGCCGAAGGTATATAGAATGACGGGCGTAGTCGTGAGTTGCGCGGCCAGGGTGACAACCAGCGCGTCATTCAGCACATTTAGGGCTTGCCTGACATTTGTCTCGGATAGCCACTTGCGTATCCAGATCTCTAGCCCCTCTCGTATAGGAGGTACCAGAAGGATCAGTCCCAACGTGGCGGCAAAGCTGAGTTGAAATCCCACATCCCACAGCGTTCGAGGGTCAAACAGCGTCATCAGGGTGGCGGCGACCACGAGAGAAGTCAGGGCGTGGCTCTGGCGTCCGTAGTGCAGAGCCAGCACGTACAGGCCACCCATGATGGCCGCACGGACCACAGCCGCGTCGGCGCCGACCAGGATCGTGTAGGCCATGATCCCAGCCAATACGAAAGGAGTGGCTTTCTGCCTTCCTACCAGACGATGGCCAATGGCAGTCAAGATGCCAGCCAGGATGGCGATATTGGAGCCAGAGATCACCAGGACGTGGGTTGTCCCAGTGATACTGAATGCTTCCTCCAGCTCCTTGGGGAGACCGTGGCCCACTCCGAGGAGGATGCCAGCCAGGGTGGACGCCTCTGGCTCGGGCAACATTGCGCCAACAGTGGATAGAGCTTGTTCCTTAAAGGCGAATAGGGCGGCATAGATGGGATTGCCTTGGTTCTGTGCCAGAAGCGTTATTTGCGGATGACGGAGGATAGAGTAGACGCCGCGATTGGCCAGATAATCCCGATAAGAGAAGTCCTCAAATACAGGTGGGGTCTCCAGCAGCCCAGCGATCTCCAATTCGTCACCGTAGTTGTACGCGGGATAGCGGGGAGCTTGGACGAGCACCGTCCCCTCGACATCTTGCCATTGGTCATCCACTCGTACCTGGCGTGCATCCACCCGCAGGTTGGTTCGCCGATCACGAACATCGGGTTCGGCCACCACAATGCCCTTGATGGTCGTCCACCCCGTGTCGTTGTAATGGGCAAGGGAGTGTGCATTGAACCGGGGAGTACTGGCGTTAAAACGCGCGGCGCCCAGCAACAGGACGAAGCAACAGGCGCTGGCCAGACGGGTGGGGTGTTCCCGCCACCAGAGGATCACGACTGCAGCAGGGATCATTGCTGCCAGCCAGATAATCACCGTTGGCACCTGGAATAACGAAGCCAGGTAGATGCCCAAGAGCCAGGCACTGCCGAGGTAGAAGAGAATCACGGTTCGTGTCTTTCTACTGCTCTTGAAGTGATACTGCTCGGAGGCTGTCCGTTCGCTGTATTATATCACATAACGCAATAGCGGGGAAGTCTCCCTCGTGATGAGATGCCTCCAGCCTGAGCAACTCCATCTGGACCTGGGGTTACATGCGCTCCAGTTCCTTCTGGCGTGCCTTGGCCAGCTTCCGCAGCAGGAAAGCCTATCCAATGCGTGATTCTCTTTGGCCTCGGCGAACGTGGTTTCAGTTCGTCCATCTCGTCGGCCCGAACGAACTACCGTTTATCCACCTCGTGCAGGAACTCCTCCAGCTCCTCCTCGGTCCTGACCTGATTCATTCGATCGGACATCACCACCCAGCCTATCCGGTCCGCTAATGGGCGAGGCCCCTCTAGCGTACCGCCCGCCGGGCCGCGCTGATGACCTCAGCCAGGTATTGCATCGCGTCCATGGTGGATGGCACAACCTGCTCCCACTCCTGCCAAAAATCCCGCTCGAAGCGGCGGCGGACAGGATCGTTCCATAGTTCGCAGGTGGCGCGCCACTGAGTTTGCAATATTCGCCATCCAGCTCGGATCCGCTCTCGAGCATTAGTTACAGCACTCATGACGATTCTTCGATCTGTGTCCCGTCTGAACCTGACAAGATCGCTGGGAGCTCCGGAATGGGGCTCGCAGGATCGACCGCCAGATTCGTCAATGGTAAGTAGCATACATCTGCATAGTAAGACAGAACATCCAGGCTTTCTTGGAAGTCCTCAAAACGGAGACCGGAAGCACGCATCTCCACCGAGAGCACCACGTCCCCCTCTGGATCGCAACTGGCTTTCGCTAGGTTCATCTCATAATTTAAGCGCAACAAAAAAGGCCAGAAACGTGCCTCACACTCCGTCGCTGGCTTGGACACGAAAGGAACTATCGCCAGCACGACCCAGGAATCGGCTATTTGGACGAAGATGCGGAAGGTTGTAGCCTTGCCCCGGAATCCCGTGACCAGCAGGCTATCTTCCACCACGTCGTATTCCCAACCGTATTGCTCGAGAAATGCGCGTACGGTTTCTGAAATTGTCATTTCTTACTCTCCTCGTCCTGTCTACTCTTCATTGCCGCTTGTGTCTGCCCCATTGAACCATAAGGCTCTTGCGATTGTACATCTTGCCAGAGGTAGCGTTACGCCAATCCCGCCGGTGCAGTCGAAAGTGCCCTTTAGGCTTGACAAACGTGATATTATCTGGGTTGACCGCTAGATCGGGAAAACGACTGACGTTATTGATGTGATGTCCATGGTATCCTTTGGGAAATCTACCTGCTCTCAAATGACGCATCTCAGATTTGGACCAGTTTCGCGTGCCCCGACCAGTCGTCTTGACCAGCTCAATCTCCTGCTCTCTGGCCGTAGCAACGGCAGAACTCCGCAAGTTCCCCATGAATCGATCATAGGCCATGGGAATCGCTCGCACGAGGATGGGGAGCACACTGGCAAACGCCGCTACCGACACGGCTAGATACGCCTCCAGGTCACCGATTTTGCGGTTGAGCAAGGCGCGCGCCCGGGGGATGTCTGCCGACGCCATTCGCTCCAGCCGCCGGGCCTCCGCGCGGTATCCCGCCTCCGCCTCTCGCACACGGGCCACCCATTTTCGCGTGTTGGCCAGTTCCGCCTCGGCCTGTTGCAGGTGACGCCGGGCAGCGGCCAGGGCTGCTTCATAGGCGCTGCAATTGGGTGGGTGGTAACGCCCGTCTCGGTCGCGGTAGCCCGAACGTTGACACCGCTCCAGAGCCGCTCTGGCCCGCTGCACTTCCTGCCGCCAGCGTTCCACTTCTCGCTGCCAGTGGTGGAGCCGCTCCTGAAGCCAATCCTGAATGCGGCGGATCTCCAACTCGGCAGAGGCCAGCGCCTCCCGCGCCTCACTGGCAAAACGCCCCAAGGCACTTTCCATGTCGCGGAGCGTCTCTACAGCTTGAACCTGAGCCACCTGACTCACTATGCCTCTCCCTTTAGCGTGAGCGCAAGTACTCCTCGATCTTCTCGGCCTTGCGAAGCAGGAAGGGGATGTGCTGTTCCGCCGTTTGGATGAAGCGGTGAAGCACCCGCATGGTTTGCTCGAACTCCCGGCCAAACTTGGCGTGTTCCTGATCGCGCCAGGTATCGCCCAGGCGATGGTACCGGGCCTGAAGCCGGGCCATGCTGCTCTGGAGTTCGGCGTCGAACCGCTTGAGATCGCCGGCAAAGCGGCGTAGTTCTTCTGGATCGACAATCGCTTGGGGCATTTTGCACCTCTCTCTGGGTTGGGCCACCACCCCTGGCCGCTCCCTGCCTGAACGCAACGAAGCGAGAAATCCTGGGGCTTATCGCTCTGTCCACAACCACACAATCTCGGAATAGCTCCCCGCGACCAACAGCTCCCCGTGTGGACCAAACGCCACACTCAACACTGACCCCGAGCGCTTTGCTGGCGTCTGAAGAAACGAACCATCGGCCACCCGCCACAGCCGCACAGTGCCATCATGTGACCCCGATGCCAACACTGCCCCGTCAGGCGAGAAGGCCACGCTACTGACTTGCCGCGTATGTCTCTCCAGCGTGCGCAGCAACGACCCGTCGGAGACCTGCCACAGGCGGACAGTACCGTCGTACGATCCCAAGGCCAAGGTGCTGCCATTGGGGCTGAAGGCCACGCTCGCCACACCACTCGTATGCCCCTCCAGGGTGTACAAAAGCACCCCATCAGCGACCCGCCACAGCCGCACGGTGTTGTGACTCGCCCCCGAGGCCAACATTGCTCCGTCAGGCGAGAAGGCCACACTGTACACAGAATTCGCGTGCCCCAGCGTGCGTAGCAACGATCCGTCGGGGACCTGCCACAAACGTACCGTGTTATCCCGCGAGCCTGTAGCCAGCATCGCCCCGTCCGGGCTGAAGGCCACGCTATCCACTGAATCCGTGTGCCCCTCCAGCGTGCGTAGCAACGATCCATCGGCAACCCGCCACAGCCGCACCGTTCTGTCCATTGCCCCTGAGGCCAGGATCACCCCATCAGGACTGAAGGCCACGCTCCCCCCCCCCCACGTATGTCCCCCCAGCGTGCGTAGCAACGATCCGTCGGCAACCCGCCACAGCCGCACAGTGCCATCATGTGACCCCGATGCCAGCACCGCCCCATCAGGACTGAAGGCCACAGTGCTCACACCGTACGTATGCCCTCTCAAACACCGAGTGCCGCGCCAGACATCTCGATAGCCACAGGGCCGAAGGATCGGCCAAGCACTCAGGGCCAGACAGGCGAGAAGCAAGACAGCTACAGCCTCTGCGGCTTTGCGCATGAAGTTGGCTCGTGCGTCCCTCCGCTGTTGCAACGCTCTTGCTGCTCGGGCTATCGCTTTGGCGGTTTGGTGGGCTGTGGTTGCACTGCTCTCCAGTACGGTTCCGGCATCAGCCCCTACGGCAAGAGGCACGGTCGGTACTATCCTCTCCAGCAGATGCACCAGGCCCACCCGCTCCACAGTTTGGCGGCTAGCATCCCAGGCTTCCCGAGCCGCCTCCAGCCAGCTCTGGGCTTGGCGTGTGCGGGTCTGGGCGTCGTGCCTGGCCTTGACGGCGGTGGCTTCCACGCGTTGTGTGGTTTCCCTCTCCTTTCGCACTGTCTCGGTTACGGTCTGGCGGAAAGCACGCAGCGCATGGCGTTGACGGGATAGCAGTTCAGCTTCACTCATGATTCACCCTTCCCGAAGGTCAATACACGTTAATGTACAACCGGGTCATGTCACACACGGAATCCCCCCGGATATCCACCAGGACCAGCAATAGATTGCCCACATCGAGGTGTTCGACATAGCTCTCCGTTTTCCCATTGTTGTCCCACCCCTGGATCGCAAAATCGCCGAGCTTTTGGGGCGGCGACGGCTCGGCCACTTTGTACGTCCCGACCCATACGCCATCACCGCAACGGGTGTCCACTTTGTGGGCGTGCACCTGGATCGTGACACGGCGACTGACGGT
>JAJRXB010000552.1 GCA_024276515.1 Chloroflexota bacterium | reverse complement strand
AGATTCAGCGATGAGGGGAGCGAGCGTGAGACCTGGCGCGACCCTGTGTCGTTCGCCGGAATCGCGTAACTATGCCCGCGTGATAGGGTTATAATAGACGATTATTCCCTTTGCCTGGATGGTCATCTCCTGGTTACTACTCGGGCGCGAGAGTTTGGAAGTCTCAAAGGCATTCTATCTGGTAGCCTTTGACGCGATTCCCAGCTTGTTTTGCCTGCGAGATGTTCAATGGGAGACTTCCGAAGTCTGAATGATAGCACGCTCTGAGTAGTAACATCTCTTGTAGCTATTCAGCCGGCCATCGTCTGGAGCTGAGGAACTACCCGGGTCGAGTAGTTGCCATCTTTTCTCGTTTAATTCACATACGAGTTCTCTCGGAAAGTCTGCCAGACGAGTGTGACGCGAACGGCACTTTCCGAGAGAGCTCATACACGAAAGGAGGTAGTGAAATGGACTTTGCAGCAATGATTAATCGTGTGGTGCGCGCAGCTATGCTCGACGTTAACCTCTACGAAGAGGTGGAGGCCGACACCAGTTTGACCCAGGAGGCCCTGCTGGTCGTGATCCTGGTGTCCCTGGCTGGCGGGATTGGCAGCTTCTTGTCGGGTTTGTTCACCGGGAGTATCGGCGCAGCTCTGCTAAGCCTGGTTCTGGCCGTGGTGATGGGGGTGATCGGTTATTATATTTGGGCCTACATCACCTACTTTGTGGGCACCAACCTTTTCAACGGCACGGCGGACGTGGGCGAGTTGCTGCGCACGTTGGGCTATGCCAGCGGGCCGCGTGCATTGAGTGTTTTTGCTTTTATTCCATGTTTGGGTGCTTTGGTCGGGCTGGTTGGCGCGGTTTGGGCGCTGGTCGCCGGTGTGATCGCTGTGCGTCAGGCGCTAGATTTCGACACGACCAAGGCGGTCCTCACCGTCATCGTCGGTTGGGTGATCGTCTTTGTCATCACCGCAGTGCTCGGTATGGTGCTGGGGGTCGGCGCGATCGGCATGGGCGCCTTGAGCGGTGCCTTGAGCGGCGGTCGCTGATGCCCCGTTGACCGTTCGGCGGTCGAGGCCGCGATCCAGGAGACGGTCGCCGGCGAAGGCAGCTTGCCGATTGGCCGACGCTGGCCGACGTTATTTTCAATTGCGAGGGATGGCTGCATGGCCATCCCTCGCTTCGTTTTGAGGGGCTGCCCTCACGCCTGGTTAGGGGTCACAGACCCCTGACGAGCGGAGGACCCCTGACGAGCGGAGGACCCCTGACGAGCGGAAGGCACGTATGGAAACGTGCCCTACCTGGTGGGACGGCTTTCCATAGCCGCCCCCCCTGACGCGGGTTTTTGGACTCTTGAAATCGGCATGACCTTATGATACAATTGAAATGGGCGTGTTTCATCTCAGTTGGAGCGCGGAATTTATTCCGTTTTTTGGGCTGTTGGCAAAATGAATTCTGCACTCCAGCCTGTCACCTCAACTCATTTGAAACACACCCAATTGAAATAGCTGCTCAGTCACCCTTGCGAAGGTTGTCAGCCGCTTTGTTGTGTGGAGCAACTTCCAGTGGGCAAAGGCGTTTTTGGCCTGAAATCTGCCATAAAACCTTCGTAAGGGTTTTGTGACCTGAGTAACCAATTGAAGTGGTTTGGCCGAACTAGAAGACCTCACCGCCAACTGGACACCCAACTGGAAGAGCCGATCTGACGTCGCTGGCGGAGGAGAAAGAAGAGTGAGCATGGGTATTCTCGTTGTCCTGGGTGTGTCCATTCTGCTCCAGTTGGCGGCGGTTGCCCTGGCGCTGCGGCTGATCACCGTCACCAGAAGACGCAGGGCGTGGCTTTTGATTGCCATCGCCGTTTCTTTGATGGCTGGCCGGCGCTTGATCACAACGTTCCATTTGCTTTCGGGAGAGGTGGCTCATCCGCCCGATTGGGCCGCCGAACTGGTGGCCCTGGCCATCTCGGCGCTGATGGTGATCGGCATTGCCTGGATTGAGCCTTTGTTCCGTGTTATGAAGCAGTCGGAGGAGGCGTTGCGCAAGGCCAACCGGGCGTATAGGACACTCAGCGAATGTAACCAGGCAGTGGTGCGCGCCACAGAGGAGATGGAGCTTCTGCGAGAGATATGCCGCATTATCGTCGAGGTTGGCGGGTATCGCCTGGCGTGGGTTGGCTTTGCCGAGCAAGATGAAAAAAAGAGCGTCCGCCCGGTGGCACAGGCGGGATACGAAGAAGGCTATCTCGACACGGTGAACATCACCTGGGCGGACACCGCGCGAGGTCGTGGTCCCACAGGCACGGCCATCCGAACGGGGAGACCGGGCGCCAATAGAGATGTCCTGACGAATCCCAATTACGCCCCCTGGCGTGCTGAGGCCATCAGGCACGGCTACGCTTCGTCCCTCGCCATCCCGCTGCTCGCTGACGGAGTAGCCTTTGGTGCGTTGAACGTCTATGCGGCGGAGCCAGATGCCTTCGACACAGAAGAAGCCGCGCTGCTGATAGAACTGGCCGACGATCTGGCATATGGCATTATCGCGCTGCGGACGCGCGCCGAGCGGGCGCGAATCGAGGAGGCACTGCGTAAAAGCGAGGAGCGATACCGCACACTCGTCGAACAGGCCTCTGATGGCATCTTTATTGCCGATGCCGAAGGAAATTACGTTGACGTGAACACAAGCGGCTGCGCAATGCTCGGATATTCGCGCCAGGAGATCCTCCGTATGCACATCAACGATCTGATTCCAGGCGAGGAACTTGCGGCAGCGTCGCTGCGGATGGATGAACTCCAGGCCGGGAAAACCGTATTGAGCGAGCGACATCTCAGGCGCAAAGACGGCAGCCTTCTCCCCGTCGAAATTAGCGAGAAGATATTGTCTGACGGACGTTTGCTGAGTATTACGCGAGACATCACCGAGCGGGTGCGACTGGAGGAACAGCTTCGCCAGTCGCAGAAGATGGAGGCGATTGGAAGGCTGGCCGGGGGCATCGCTCACGATTTCAACAACCTGCTGACGGCCATCGGCGGCTACACCCAACTGATGCTCCAGGATACGTTGCCCGACGACCCCCGTTATCACGACCTGACTCAAATCCGAAAAAACGCCGACCGGGGATCGGCCTTGATCCGTCAACTGCTGGCCCTCGGCCGTCAGGAAGCGACCAGGCTGGTCGCGCTCAACCTGAACGGCGTCGTCACCGATCTGATCGAGTTGCTGAGCCGCGTCATCGGCGAAGACGTGGAACTGGTCACTCACCTGTCGCCGGATTTGGCCCACGTGCGAGCCGACCCCGGCCAGATGGAGCAGGTTCTGATGAACCTGGCGGTCAATGCCCGCGATGCGATGCCAGAGGGGGGACGATTGATCATCGAAACGGCCAATGTGACGCTGGACGAGGGCTACGCCAACGCTCACATCAAGATGGAGCCGGGAGAGTACGTGTTGTTGATCGTTTCTGATACCGGCATCGGCATGGACGAGGAAGTGCTGAGTCACATCTTTGAGCCCTTCTTCACCACCAAGCCGGAGGAAAAGGGGACGGGTCTGGGGCTGGCTATGGTGTACGGCATCGTCCGGCAGCACGGCGGCCACGTCCACGTGTACAGTGAGCCGGGTCGAGGCACCACTTTCCGCATTTACATCCCGGCCCACCGACCCCAACCGGGCGAACAGCCGGCAGAGAGGAGGGAACGGCCATCTCGCCCGACGGCTTCGCTGACAGGGGACGAAACGCTGCTGGTGGTGGAGGACGAGACCTCGGTACGCGAACTGGTGCAACGGGCACTGGAGGGTTACGGTTACACCATTTTGGTTGCGGCCAACGTCCGGCAGGCGGAGGATCTCTTTTGCACCCACCGGGACGACGTCGCTTTGCTCATCAGCGACGTGGTGATGCCGGACGCTACCGGCCCTGCTCTCTACCAATCGTTGACGGCGGACGTGCCAGACCTGAAGGTTCTCTTCCTGTCGGGATACACCGGAGACGTGGTGCGGGGGCGGGGCGTGTTGCAAGATGCACCTTTTTTGCAAAAACCTTTCACCCTTGTTGATTTGGCCCGCAAAGTGCGCCAGGTGCTAGATAGTTGAAGTCACTCGAGGTGCAAAGATAGTGACAGACCTGACAAAACTCAAATCATTCCTGTATGCGGCAGAAAACCTGAGCTTTTCTGAGGCTGCAAGTCACCTGCACCTCACTCAGCCGACGATCAGCCACCACATCAAATCCCTTGAGAAGGAGCTGGGGGTGGAGTTGTTCACTCGCTCTGGGCCCCATCTCAAATTAACCGAGGCTGGTCGCTTGCTGTTACCCTGGGCGCGCAAACTGATTCGCCAGTCCATCGAGATGCAGGAGATGATGGCCTCGCTCCAGCAGAAGATCGTCGGGCATCTCAGACTTGCCTGTAGCACAACGGCCGGCAAATACATTTTGCCTCTGCTCGCGGCGCGCTTTTGCCAACGCTACCCGGGGATTCGGGTGAGTATCCTGACCTGCATGCCGGAGCACGTGATCCCCCGGCTGCTGGAGGGAGAGGCGAACCTGGGCGTCGTCAGTTATGAAGTCGGTGGAGAGGGGATGGAGTGTCAGGAGTTTTTCAAAGACTCCATCTCCCTGATTGTCCCCACCGACCATCCCTGGGCTTTTCGCCAATCCATCGAGCCGGAAGATCTTCTGGAAGAACCGATTATCATCCGCGAACCCACGTCCGGGACGCGCCGGGTGATGCTGACGGAACTGGCCAAGCACGATATTACCCTGGACGATCTGAACGTCTTTCTGGAATTGGGCAACGCCGAGGCCATTGTGCGGACCGTCGCCGCCGGGTTTGGCGTGTCGTTTGCTTCTACGCTGGCGACGGCCTGTCCCATCGAGCGGGGATACGTGGTCGAGGTGCCGGTCGCCGGACTCGAACTTCGGCGCACGATTTACATGGTCCGGCGGAGTCTCGACGTGCCCAACCGTCCGCAAGAGGTGTTCTGGAGCTTTGTCCACGACCCGGCGAATGCCGACTTGCTGCGACTGCCAGAATCTCACGCCAAACCCTGAAGGGCACAAACGCGGTTGAAACCGCTCCTGCAGGCCTGACGGCCAGGCGTCCGCCTCCCGTGGACGCCAGCGCGTCGGCGCAGGCCGACGCCTCGGCCTGGGGCCTTCAGGCGCGACATTAGTCGCTATCGCCTGATGCCGGGCCAGATAAAAGACGCATCCTGCCATAGAATTGAAATGCACCCCCCCAGACCTGGAGGAGCCTCGTTTGTTTTGGGTGTGGGTGGTGGTTAAACTGTAAGTGACGGGGGGATGTCATTGCGAGCGAAGCGACACTTGCACCGCACGCAAGTGCAGGTGAGCAATCTCCGGCCTGCAATGTGGGGATTGCTTCGTCCGTTTCACTCCCTCGCAATGACATATCACTTACTTTTCTACCATTACCTGGGTGTGTTCACAACCGGTAGGGACAGACCGGTGTGTCTGCCCGATACAGGGCGACTGCACCCGCAGGTCCCCGTTGGGGAGGGGTTCGCCCCTACCGTGTGTCTCGGCTAATACTACAACCGTAGATGCCCCAGGTGACTGTCACCTTCTGCCCCCTCAAAAGGGGCAGTGCGGTTGTAGTACTAAAAGGTGAGCGTCATGCCTGCGCCTTGAGCTTCCAGCAGGAACGACGGGGCGCTCATAATCTCCACGCCCTCGCGTACGTCTTCTGGCTTGATGTCCTTGTTCTCCAGCGCCAACTCACACAGGATGATCTTGCCGCCTTCCGCCAGGATGGTGTCGTAGAGTTCGACAGGATCGGGCAGGCCTTTCAGTTTCATATCCCTGATCTTCTCCAACTCGCCCTTGACGAGGGCTGGAGCGCCACCCGGGCAGAAGAACAGGATCACCTCTTCGCCGATGCCCACGCCCGAGGCGCCCATCACCAGGGTGGGCATCACGTGGGGAGCATCGGCGTGGTTGCAGACGACGACCATCTTGCTGTTGGTTTCCTCACTCATGATTTCATCTCCTTATATATGTGTGGATTGGAACCGACGGCGTTGGTCAACGCCCGTCGGGGTAGGGGCGAGGCATTCCCAACATCGGGTTTGCCAAGCCGGGCTCCGTTAACGGGCAAGAGTCTTCATAGCGCAAGGCTTGGGTTGGAATGCCTCGCCCCTACCATACCCCAAAAACTTGTGAAACAGGCCGCTAGTACATTTGGGCGTAAATAACTCGGTAGTTACGCAGCATCCTGAGCCTGTCGAAGGATGCAAATTTACATAGATTTCTCGGCTTGACGCGCACCCTTCGACAGGCTCAGGGTGCTACCTTGCCTTTGCACAACCAGCGGATTATTTACGCCGTGGTGCACTAGTCCGCGCCGGCCGGCCGGGCCAGCTCGACCGTCGCCATTGGCTTTAGCGAGTGGACGTACAGCGCCACAGTCCGATAGATCGCATGCGCGAACTTGGTGAACGGGGCCAGAAGGATCAACTCCATGGCGACGGAGACGTGGAACAGGAGCACCCAATAGCCCCACGAGGACGCTCGCGGCAGGTAGATGGCGACCTCGAGGACGAAACCGCTGACCCCGGAGAGCCACAGCAGGCCCAGGAACACCCAGTCCGACGTAATCGAATGACTGGACGTTTTGTCCGTTTTGAGGAGCCGTTTGATGATCGCCACCGAAGTGCCGTAGACCAGGAACAGGCCGGCAATCGTGCCCAACAGTCGCACAGGATACCAGATGGGCACCCAGGTTCCGGTCGGCTTGATGCCGAGCAGGGCCAGGAACCAGTCGAGGGCGGTGGCAAGCAGCAGGCCCATAAAGCCCCACATCGTCGAGGCGTGGATGAACCACTTCTGTAGATACCAGGGCGGCCTTTCCTCCGCCGTCTCACACTCCCGCCGATAGCGTGTCTGCCCCAGCACCTCCACCCCAAGTGTGTCCCACAGCGCCTCAAACCAGTTGAGTCGGATGCCGCTGTTTCCGGCGATGGCTGCCTTTGTCAGGCCGTCGGCCCGCGCGATCTGGAGGACCATGTTGACCGTCCCCATCAGGCCCACCAGCCCGATGAAGACCATAGCTGCGACGCCGAGATTGTGAATCAACTCGTCCGGGATGAACTGGAACAGCGCCAGGGAAGTGGTGTTCATAGGTCCATGTTGGGTGTACATAAACGCAGCGAGGAAGACCGCCACCAATGCCAGGAAAATCAGGCTCAGCGCCGGTGAGGTGTATAGCATCTTCGCCAGGCCCAGGCGGTCGTAGTTTGCAATGGCATAGCGCCGGGCAGCCGCCATGAACTCGCCGGGTTCGGCCTGCCGGGGGCAGGTTTCGGAGCACTCGCCGCAGTAGTAGCACGTCCACAGCTCTTTGCTGCCGAGCAGTTCGTCCCGCATCCCGACCTGGACGCAGCGGATCATCCTGCGCGGGAAACTCTCGTCCTCGGTCGAGAGTGGGCAAACGGCGGTGCAGTTTCCACAGTTGAAGCACGCCTCGACGTTGACGTCGCCGTATTTCTTGAGTTCCAATAGCAAGTTGGGGTCAAGACGATGGCTCATATCTTTGTCTCCTCCACCCGCCGGTACAGGTAGTACTCGCCGCACATTCCGGTCTCGACAACGAGGTTATACTTCTTCATAGCCGTGACGTGCCACAACACCTGGCTGGCGGGCAGGCCTGTGGCCTCGGCCACTTCGGGCACAGTCTTGGGAGCATCCCTCATAACCTGGCAGATCTGCTTGCGGATTGCGTTTTGTTCCTTCAGCAGCGCCTGGGTGCGCGCGACCGTATCCTTATGTTCCTCACGCAGACGCTTGAGCAGTTGCGTTCTTTTTTTGGCCTCTTCTTTGCCATTCATACTCCGACCTCCGATGCAGGTAAGTCCGCTGCAATGGCGTCAACCATCGCTTCGTATTGTTCAAGCGTCCAGCCCTGCACGTCAATCGCCCGGTTGGGGCACGCGCTCACACAAGCGCCACAGCCGGTGCAGTTGGCCGGGGTGACGACAGCCCTCTGCACTTCGCGACCGTTGACCGAGAACGTTTGCAGGGAAATCGCGTCCTCGTAGCAGCAGACTTCAACGCACTGGCCACTTCCCCGACAGCGCTCCGGGTCAACCCGGGCAACAAATGGCTCCAGCTCGACCAGACCTTGACCCAGCAGCACGGCGACCTTCGCCGCCGCCGCCGAAGCCGCAGCACAGCTCTCCTGGATGTTCATCGGGCCTTGGGCTGTGCCGGCCAGCACGATTCCCGGCACGGCTGTCTCGACCGGTCGCAGCTTGGGGTGTACCTCCAGCAGGAAGCGATCTGTCCCAGGGGAGATCTTGAGCATCTTGATCAGGTCATCTATCGGGCGGGGCATAATTCCCACGGCCAATACCACCAGGTCAACCGGCACTTCGATCTCCTCGCCCCAGGTCAGGTAATCCTTGATCTTGACCAGAACAGGGCACGAGTCACCGTCAGGGGCGGGGACGACCTCCGGCGGCTCTTCGGCGTGGAAGCGCAGGAAACGCACCATGTTCGCCGAGGCCTGAGTGTAGTAGTCCTCGTGGCCTCGACCGTAGGTGCGGATGTCCTGATAGACGTCGAACACGTTGACGTTGGGGAAGCGTCCCCGCAGTTCGTTGGCCAGGTGGAGCGTGGCCGTGCAGCACACCCGAGAGCAGTAGTCGTTCACCTGGCCGTCGGGCTGTGGCTCGTGGATGCCTTCGATCTGCCGGCTGCCCACGCAGTGAATCATGGCGATGTTTCGGACGGGATGTCCGTTCCATTCCAATCCTTCGCTCTCACCGGCCAGCGCCAGCAGCCGGATCAGTTGTGGCAGGGTGACTACCTCGGGGAACTCGCCGTAGCCGTATTCACCCTGGCGCGGCTCGTAGGGCCTGAAGCCGGTCGCCACGACGACAGCGCCCACGTTGATCTCGAAGGTCTCGGGCTTGTTCTCCAGGTCGATGCCCTGGCCGTTGACCTGAAGGCACTTTCCACACAGGGTGCAGTTTTCCCAGTCGATGGCCGGCGTCGCCGGGGTGCACCCCGGATACGCCCGGTAGATCGCTTTGCGGGTGGTCAGGCCGTAGTTGAATTCGTCCGGCACTTCCACCGGACAGGCGGCAATCGCGGCCTCGGCCTGGGCTTGGGCAAAGTCGTCGCTCACGCCCCGGGACTGCCGGCGAATCTGGACGTGGAAATCACCCACGTAGCCCCGGACCCCCACCAGTTCGGCCCGCGTGTGGACTGTGACGTTGGGATGGGCCAGCACTCTCTCGATCAGGTCGTGGAGCAACTCGCGCGCCGTTTCGCCGGCGGGGAACGTGGTTTCGAGTTGAGCCATGCGTCCACCCAGGAAGGGTGATTTTTCGATCAACGTGACCTGGATGCCGCGCCGCGCAATGTCCCAGGCACTTCGCAGACCGGCCACACCGCCCCCGATCACCAGGGCGCGTTGCTTCGCGTCGAGGCGGATGGGGTCGAGGGCTTTGAGGTGACGGGCCTTGGCGATGCCGGCCGCCATAAGGCGAATGGCCTTTTCGGTCGCGCCCTCGCAGTCACCGCCGGAGACCCAGCTATCTTGCTCCCGCAGGCACACGTGGTAATAGAGATAGGGGTTCAGGCCGGCGCGGGCCACGGTGCGCCGAAAGGTCTGTTCGTGGAGCGAAGGGGCGCAGGCGCCGATGACCACCCGGTTGACGCCGCGTTCTCGGATGTCTTCCTCGACCATAGCCTGACCGGCGTCGGAGCACATGGCCATGTGTGTGCGCGAGACGACCACGTTGGGCATTTCGCTCAGCACTTTGGCCACCTTCTCGCAGCGGACCACGTCGCTGATGTTGCCGCCGCAATGGCAGGTGTATACCCCGATTCGAATCTCCTCGCCCTGTGGGTTGGATTGCGAATCTTTCTGTCGCCTAATCTCAGATGTTTCAGGCATAGACCAGCTCCCTCTCCTTGCCGGTGGTCGTTGATACGCTGCTGGCGGACTTGCGCGCCCGCAGGTACGCAGCCGCTTCGGATGCGGCGGCCCCGGCCGTCATGATGCTGTCCACGATGTCCATCGGCCCGGCCGCCGTGCCGGTGACGAAGATGCCGGGCCGATCGGTCACGCACGGTGAGATGTTCGGCGAAGGAACCTCCACAAAACCATCGTCCGCGACGGGGACGCCGTAAAGGGGTTGCGGATTGTATCTGGGCAGCATGCCCACCGAGAGCACGACCAGGTCGTGGGTGCGCTCAACCACCCGCGAGCCTTCGTCTATCAGCTCCACCCGCACGATAGGGTTCTGGTTTTCGTCTTCGGTGATCCTGGCCACCTTGCCTTTGACGAACTCGATCCCCATAGCTTTGGCATTTTGATAGAATTGCTCGTAGCCTTTCCCGAAAGTGCGGATGTCCATGTAATAGATGGTGACGTCGGCCAGCGGGAGCGCGCCGGAAATGAGCATAGCCTGTTTGATGGCATACATACAGCAGACGCGCGAGCAATAGGGGACGCCCAGGGTTTGATCGCGGGAACCGGCGCACTGAACGTAGGCAATCGATTCGGGTTCCTTGCCGTCGCCTGGGCGCAGGACGTGCCCGTAGGGTCCTGTCGGGGCCAGAAGCCTCTCCATGAACAGCGCATCGATGACGTTGGGCAGTTTGCCGCCGCCATACTCTTTCTTGGCATCTCTGGGCGTGACCTCGTAGCCGGTCGCCAGGACGATGGAACCAGCTTCTATTTCGAGTTGCTGCGGGGTCTGGGTGAAGTCAACGGCAGATACCGGGCAGACCTGTTCGCACTTGCCACACAGCAGACAGTTCTCGATGTCGAGCACCGCTATCTGGGGAACGGCTGTCGAGAAGGGCACCCGGATGGCGCGGTGAGCCCCATAACCCCTGTCGAAGGGGTCGGGCAGGTCTATCGGGCAGGCGTACTCGCACTGCCGGCAACCGGTGCACAAGTCTTCATTGACATAACGGGGCTTCTTCAGCACTTGAGCGACGAATCCGCCGCCATTCTCGCGGATGGATTGCACCTCACAGTACGTGAGAAGGTGGATGTTCCTGTGGTGCGCCACGGCGGACATTTTTGGGGTGGTGATACAACTGCAGCAGTCGAGGGTTGGGAAGACCTTGCTCAGGGCAATCATCTTGCCCCCGATGCTGGCTTCTTTTTCCACCAACGCCACCTGGTATCCCTGGTCTGCCAGGTCCAGCGCCGATTGCATCCCCGCGATCCCTCCCCCGACGACCAGAGCATCCACTCGAAGCTTGTCTGAAGCCATAATCGACCTGCCTCTCATTCCCTGGACTGGACCGTCTGCGGCTGGGGTGTAGCCGTAGAGGATCGTTCACGCCGGACCGGCCCTAATTCTTGCAACAGATCGTTCATCTCGTTGACTTCCTTCAGAAACGGTCCCGTGCACACCGTACAGATGGCAACCAGACGAAGCCGTCGCGTATCGATGCCACGCTCCTTCATCATCGGGTACACGCGGTTGATGATCTCCGCCGCGCGCTCGGGCCCGCCCTTGTAGGGACTGTCGGTGCCGCTGTACATCACAAGGATGCCGTCGATTCCGCGCTCGAAAGCACGTAGATAGAAGTCTTCCGGGAACAAGCACGGGCAGAGCACAGGGAGTATGTAAGTATTCGTTGGGTAGTCTTTACGCAACTGTCCGACAGAATTAGCGCCGGCATAGCCGCCGGATAGGGTCGCCAAGATGAGTATCTTTGGTTTCTCTGCCATAGTAGCTTTCCCTATTTGGAGCGCCTGATGAAGATTCGGTCGTATCCATCGGCCGTCAGAAAGCCCAGGTATTCGTGCCCTACCTTTTTAGCCCATTTGGGGATGTCTTCTTTGGTCCGTGGGTCGCCGGACCAGATCTCCAGCACTTCGCCCACTTTGATGGTGCCAATGCCCTTCTTGGCCTCGAGGAGGGGACCGGGGCAGGCGCTGCCACGGGCGTCTACAACTTTCGTGGCTTGAATGGTAGATAGTTCAACGGTGGTCATCGTCCTTCTCCTTTTCGATTTGATGAATGGTCGGTTTCCACTCATCCCCCTCACCCCCCTTCCCCCCAACCGGGGGGAAGGGGGGAGGGGATGGGAGGTTTATCTGAGGTGCATGCAATAAGAGCCGGCAATCTTTCATAAGATCGTGCTCCACGATCCGGTAGTAGATCTTCTGTCCTTCCCGGCGCGAGACCAGAATGCCTTTATCTTCCATCAGGCGGAGGTGTTGAGATGTATTTTGCAAAGAAGCTTCGATAGCCGAGGCGATCTCACCGACAGACATCTCCCGCTCCACCAAAGCCCACAGGATCAGCACCCGCTTGGCATTGCCGAAAACTCCACACATAGAAGCTTGCCTTAACGCCATCGCTTGGGTGTCTGCATCCATGCTTCAAGTATCCAAAGTACCCACATGTTCAGTGCTTGAGAATTTCGGGGAGTGTGGCACTCCCAGTGTCTCACGGAGCCGCATCACCCTTTTGGGTACTTCGCTGGGGATGCTGGCTCCTCGGTTTTCTCAACTACTGATGTTCAATGATTACTGAAACGCTTAATTGCCGGCTGACTCAATTATAGTCCGACTCCACAGCCGGGATAAGTGATTTTTGTAACAAAGGCTATCGGGTTTATCTATCGGTTGGTATAGAAAATTTCAATCTTGACCGTCGGTGGTCTCCGGCCGAGGGATATTTGACAGGGGTAGGGGGCTGTGGTAATATGTGAGCGGTTGTTCAAGTGTTGGGCCAGCCAGAAAAACTGTGAGAGCGCTGATGTGGACGAGACGCATATCCGCGATTAGAGCACCTCAATCGCAATTGACGTGGGGGACGATCACCTGTTCGTCTCCCTCTTTTTATGAGCTGGCATCTGAATATCCGCTCATACATTTGCTCGTCAACCACCCTGGACGCCAAAATCGTCGCTGCTTCGGCGGGGCGACCGCGAGGGATCGCCCCTACACAGCCCCTCAAATCACGGTTGCCAGAGCAGGAGGCCGGATCGGAGAATGGAAACCATCCATCACGCCCATCACGTTGACGTCGGACCATGCCGGTTCGTGACCGTGAACGGCCTGGCCATCCACCTGATTGCGAAGTACCCGCAGGGTGCGAAGTACCCGCAGGGTGCGAAGTACCCGCAGGGTGCGAAGTACCCGTCGGGTGCGAAGTACCCGCAGGGTGCGAAGTACCCGTCGGGTGCGAAGTACCCGCAGGGTGCGAAGTACCCGCAGGGCAAAGCGCGAGACGGCCCGGCCGTCGTCCTCGTCCACGGCGGTCAGGCCTGGGCCTACACCTGGCGGGGCCAACTTGCGCCATTGGCCAGCGCTGGCTACCGGGTCATCGCCCCCGACCTGCCCGGCAGCGGCTACTCGGACCTGACGGGGTACGAGCCTTCCATCGAGGCATTGTCGGCGTTCCTGGGTGGCCTGCTGGACGCGCTGGAGATCGAACGGGCGGCCTTCGTCGCCAGTTCGGCCGGCGGGCTGCCCACCCTCGATTTCGCCATTCGTCACCCGGAGCGGGTCACTGCACTGGTGCTGGCCTCGACCTGCGGTGTGCCCCACAAGGAACCCATCCTGTGGCGGCTCCTGCGCTGGCCTTTGCTGGGCGAGGCGATGGGCCTTTTCGTGACGGCGGGGGTGGTGCGGGGCAACCTGCGCCAGGCGGTCTACGAGAAGGACCTGATCACCGACGAGGTGGTAACTGCCTACCTGGACCCGCTGCGCCGGCCGGGCGCCTGGCGGGCCAACCTGAAGCTGGAGCGCAACTGGCGGCCGGACTGGGTGGAGGCCAGCCGTTCGGCTGGGCGCTCACGCCGGGGCCTGGAGCAAGTCACGGCCCCCACCCTGGTGGTGTGGGGCCAGGACGATCCCTGGCACCCGCTGAGTATGGCCCACGAATTTGGCCGACGTATCGCCGGCGCCCAGGTGGAGATTCTGCCAGCGTGCGGCCACCTGCCCCACGAGGAGCGGCCAGACGACTTCAACCGGCTGGTCCTGGAGTTTCTGGCGAATCACCTGGGCTGAAGGAGGAGGGGCGTCGTGATATTCAGGGGTAGCCTGGCGGCTGAGTTTATTTTGCTTACGCTCATCAGAGTGTATTACGCCCGGAAGGCCGGCAAGGCGGGTGAAAAGGTCTCGGTAGACGGAGAGGGTAAGTTGGGTGCGGCCCTGTTGCGGTTGTGCAACTCGCTGGCGGCCATTGCCACGCTCATGTACCTCGTTGCCCCTCAACGGATGCGTTGGTCGGCGTTGCCGATGCCGGTGTGGTTGCGCTGGATTGGGGTGGTCGCCGGCCTTGTCACCGTCGCTTTGTTCCTCTGGGTTCACCACACTTTGGGCGAGAACTGGTCCACGTCTGTGGAGACCAAAGAAGGACACAAGCTGATAACCGGCGGGCCGTACCGCTGGGTTCGACACCCGATGTACACCACGATCTTCGTGTGGTCGCTGATCCAGACCCGCCTGGAGGACCGGCGGCTGATCGTCCTTTTCGGCGACGAGGCGCGACGCTACGTCGCGGCCGTGCCGGGGTACGTGCCCCGGTGGGCTGTGTACGAACGATGAAGATGAAATATGGAGGGATGAGACCTATGAAACGTTTATCACCATTTGGGCCGGTGCGGAATGGTCGCCGGCTGCTCTGGCTCCTGCCCGGGCTGCTGGTGCTGCTGACCCTGACCCTGGCGGGCTGCGGCGGCTCGCAGGAGACGGGTCAGCGGTCGCTCGAGCTGGCGCCGGTCTCCCGGTTGCCAGAGAAGATCGCCGAAGGGCCCGTGGTCGTTCGAGAGGCATACCAGTTTGCCCTGGCCAACCCCGAAGTGCTGGAGGTCATCCCCTGCTACTGCGGCTGTGGCGCCGACCACGGCAGCGTCAAGGACTGTTTCGTGCGCGAGGTGCGTCCCGACGGGTCGGCGGTGTTCGACGACATGGGCTTCGGCTGAGGCATCTGCGTGGACATCACGCGGGACGTGATGCGATACTGGCAAGAAGGCATGTCGCTGGTCGAAATCCGGGAGAGGATAGACGCGAGCTACAGCCGCTTCGGGCCGCCGACGGATACCGGGTGGCCGCAGGAGTAGGCTATGAAACGGCGCGTGTTGTTTTTGTGCACCGGCAACTCCTGTCGCAGCCAGATGGCAGAGGCCATCGTCAATGCCCGCCTGGGCGACGCATGGGAAGCTGTGTCGGCCGGCACCGAGCCGGCGGGGTACGTCCACCCCAAAGCAGTGGCGGCCCTGGCCGAAATCGGGGTTGACTGGCGAGGGCACACTTCCAAACACGCCGACCAGCTCCGCGACGTGCCCTTTGACCTGGTGGTGACCGTTTGCGACGACGCAGCCGAGAACTGCCCAGTGTGGCTGCCTGCCCCTGGGACGCAGGGGCCTGCCCCTGGGACGCAGGGGCCTGCCCCTGGGACGCAGGGGCAGGGGCGGCGGGCGCACCTGGGTTTTCCCGACCCGGCCAAAGCGACCGGAACCGAAGACGAGGTGATGGCCGCCTTTCGCGCCGTGCGCGACGCCATCGCCGAACAGGTGCCGGCCCTCTTGCGCGAGTGGAACCGCGTTGGGTAAGCGTTCACTCCCTCCCCCTCGTAGGGTTCAGGGGCGGACAGGTGGACAAGAAGGTGAAACTTTGTTCGGAAAATCCAAAGAATTCAGGTTCAAAGGGACTCGCTCATATTGGAATACGGTGCTCGGTAGGGGCAACCCTCGCGGTTGTCCTTTGGCGGGTGGGCGCGAGGCCTGCCCCTATCCCGCCCGGCCGTAGATTTTTCGAACATCCTCTCAGCCTGTCCGCCCCCTCCCCTTCGTAGGGGGCTTATCATTACCCACATCTCGCCTTGCTGACGCCCGCCCCGAGCTAAAGCTCAGGGCTAATAGCCCAAGCACGTTGAAACGTGCTGTCTTTGCCCAGAATCGGGGGAGGAGCAGTCGGCTTGAGCCGACTT
>JAJRXB010000551.1 GCA_024276515.1 Chloroflexota bacterium | reverse complement strand
GATTACCTGTTGCAATCCTTCGATTGGGATTTTTACATGGTCGTCTTCGGGGTGACGGACAACGTGCAGCACGTTCTGTGGAATTATCTGGAGCCTTATCATCCCGACTATTATTCCAAAGAAGGGGAGGAATTCCGTGCCCGGTTGTTCCATTATTACCGGCGGGTAGACGAATCCATCGGACGTATGCTGGCTCACGTGGATGACGATACGTATCTCATCGTTATGTCGGACCACGGGTTTGGCTCCACCCGTCCCGGCCTCTTTCTGCCCAAATTCCTGCTGGACAACGGCTACCTCCACTACCGGCAAACGGCGGTGTCGGGGCTGGGAGGGTGGGGGATGCGCCGGCTGCTCGGTCTCTACCACGGCCTGCCCTGGCTGCGGACGATGATCAATCATATGCGAACGCAAAATAAGGAGCGTCTGCGCGGTGTGTTGACCAAAGCCAACCTGCTCCCCTCCCCCGATAAAATTGATTGGGATAAAACTCGAGTCTTTCCCACCAGCTTTGGCGTGAATCTGTTCGTCAACCGGGCAGGCCGTTTTCCCCAGGGGGCAGTCAAAACGGAGGCCGAATACCAGGCCCTTCTGGACCAGTTGACCCGTGCATTGTTGGAGCTGAGAGATGCGGAGGCCGGCACCCGGGTGGTGAAGGCCGTCCACCGGAAGGGAGAGCTTTACCAGGGCGAGTTCGGCCACCTGGGCCCCGATCTGGTGGTTGAATGGAACAATCTTTACAGCCCGGACTCCGGCGAAAATCGTCCTACTCGTGTGCCCGGCATTGTGGGATCGCACGTGCTGGAGGGTGTGTTCATCGCCGACGGACCGGGGATACGGGGCGGTCACTACCTGGATGCCAGCATCACCGACGTGGCTCCTACCATCCTGCACCTGATGGGCCTGCCGGTGCCCGAGGACATGGACGGTCGCGTGTTGCTCGACATGTTCACCGAGGATTACGCAAGCGAGCATCCGGTCGTTTACGGCCCGCCTGCGGTGTTGGAGGGTGTGACATCTTACGGCTATTCCCCCGACGAGGAAGCGCAGGTGCGAGAGCAATTGCGTGCGTTGGGTTACATCGACTAGGACCGGGAGCCCCGATGAAGATTTTACTGCTCACCCAGGTTTTGCCCTATCCGCCCGACAGTGGCCCTAAAGTCAAAACCTGGAATCTCATCAAATACCTGTCGCAGCAGCACCAGATCACGCTGGTCTCCTTTGTGCGTGGCGACCAATCGGCCGAGGTGGCGCACCTGCGGCGCTATTGCCGCGCGGTCTACACTGTGCCGATGGAGCGGAGCGTCCTCCGCGACGCTTTAGCGATGGGCCGCAGCCTGCTCGGCGGCCAGCCCTGGATGATGGTCCGCGACGACCGGGCGGCGATGCGCCGGCTGGTGGACCGGCTGGCGGCCGAGGAACACTTTGACGTAGCCCACGCCGACCAGCTCAACATGTGCCAATACGCCCGGCGCATCTCCGGTGCTTTCAAGCTGTTCGACGCCCACAACGCCCTGTGGGTGCTCTATCGCCGCCTGGCCGACACCATGTCGCCCGGCCCCAAGAAATGGCTGCTGGAGCGGGATTGGCGTCTGCTCAAAGATTACGAGGGACAGGTCTGCCGTGAGTTCGACGCGGTGACAGCCGTCATCCCCGAGGACAAAGCCGCCCTGGAGGAAGCGAGGCGAGGGAGCAAGGGAGCAGGCTTCGTCCTGAGGCTCGGCCCGAAGGGGGAGCAGGGAAGCGAAGAGGTGAATTCCGACATCACCGTGATTCCCATTACGGTGGACACCGACGAGGTGGCGCGCGTGGCCCGCCGGCCCGGCGCCGACCACGTGGTGCACGTCGGCACTATGTATTGGCCGCCCAACGTAGACGGGGTGCTGTGGTTTGCCCACGAGGTGTGGCCTCTCGTCCGCGCCCGCCGCCCGGCGACCGCCTTCGACGTGATCGGCGCACGACCGCCCCAGCAGGTGGTGTCGCTGTCTCAAGATGGCAATGGCATCAACGTGACCGGCTACGTGGAGGACCTCACTCCCTACCTGGCGCAGACCGGCGTTTTCGTCGTTCCCCTGCGGGCCGGCGGGGGCATGCGGGTGAAGATTCTCAATGCCCTGGCCCAGGGCTTGCCGGTCGTCTCGACTCGTTTGGGCTGCGAGGGCATCCAGGTCACTCACGAACGCGACATCCTCGTCGCCGACACGCCGGCCGAATTCGCCGACGCCGTGCTACGTGTCCTGGAAGACCCGGCCCTGGCTGCCCGCCTGTCGGACAACGGGCGGCGACTGGCCGAGACCGTCTACGACTATCGGGTTGCCTGTCGCCCGCTGGACGAGATCTATCGACGGGCGACGGTGAGGACCAGACGATGAGGCGAGAAAGACGCATTGCTCTGCTGATATTCTTGGTTCTGCTCTTTTGCTATGGCTACTTCTTCCCCCGCTGGGCGGAGTGGAACCAGAACTCGCGCATGGACCTGACGCTGGCCATCGTCGAGCAGGGCACGATACGCATTGACGACTATTACGAGAACACGGGCGATTACGCCGTTTACGACGGTCACGTCTACACCGACAAGGCTCCCGGCACCTCATTTCTGGGAGTGCCAACTTATTTCGTCTTCAAGTCCCTGGCCGATACCCCGCCGGGACGGGCTCTGCTGCGTCGGTTGAGCAACAGTCAGGCACTGGTCAGCACGCTGCGCGAAGGGGGAACCGGTCTGCTGGAGCAGAAGGTCTACTTCGCCGCCGCCCTTTACGCCACCACCTTCGTCACCGTCTCACTCCCTTCGGCCCTGCTGGGCGCTCTGCTCTATCTTTTCCTGGCACAGCCTTCCGCACATACGTTGCCGGTTGGGCTGGGTGGCATAAGCCCGCCCCGGAATGGGGATTCCGGGGCTTCTCTCCCCGCGTCGCGGGGGGCGTGGCGGGCGGTGTTGACCCTGGCTTACGGGCTGGGGACCATCGCCTTTCCCTACTCGACCGTCTTCTACGGCCATCAGGTCGCTGCTGCGTTGCTCTTCGTTGCCTTCTATCTGCTCTACCGCATCCGGAAACGTGAGATGAGCAGCAATTGGCTGTGGGGGGCAGGCGGGTTGCTGGGATTGGCCGTTCTGACCGAGTTCCCGGCCCTGGTTCTGCTGGTCATCCTGTCGTTGTACGCGCTCTGGTTCCTGGAGCGAAAGTGGGAGATCGTCAAGCTCGGTTTGGGAGGATTGCCCTTTGCCCTGATCCTGGGCTGGTACAACGCCACGGCCTTCGGCAGCCCCTTCTCGTCCAGCTACCGTTACCTGGGCCGATTCCCGGAGATTTCCAACACCGGCTTTCTCGGCTTCAGCCGGCCCAGCCTGGAGGCGTTGTGGGGGGTGACCTTCAGTCCCTACCGGGGCTTGTTCTTTCTGTCGCCCTTTTTGCTGCTGGCGATACCGGGCTTCTGGTATCTCCTGCGCACCCCCCCTGCCCCCTCCCTTCGAAGGGGGGGAGAAAAGGGAGAGTGGCGGGCCGAGGGTGTGCTTTGGCTGAGTCTGATCCTGGCACAATTGGCGCTCATCTCCGCCTGGTATGATTGGCG
>JAJRXB010000550.1 GCA_024276515.1 Chloroflexota bacterium | reverse complement strand
TGGCCTGTCCCCGGAATGGGGGTCCCGACTCGTCGGTAGTCTCCCCGTTAAGCGTTGATGATGTTTGGGAGCGCGAGGGCTTGCCCTCTCCCTCCCCCCAACCCCCTCCCTCTCCCAATTTGGGAAAGGGAGGGGGGGCAGGCGGGGGTGGGTGAGGGCTTTGCCTCCTCTTCGCCACCAACACGCAACGGGGGGACTACCCAGCGCGCTATTCCCGATAAAATAGTTACGAAAGCTACACGTCGAGATTTCGCACGCTCTTGGCGTGCGTCTGGATGAATCGTTTGCGGGGGGGCACCGCGCTGCCCATCAGCATATCGAAGGTTTTATCGGCGGCGGTGGCGTCTTCGATGGTCACCTGCAGCAGAATCCGGTTCTCCGGGTCCATCGTCGTCTCCCAGAGTTGCTCCGGGTTCATCTCGCCCAGACCTTTGTAGCGCTGAATGGTGGCGTTGCTGCCGTTCAGTTTTTTCAGCAGAGCCTCTTTTTCCTCTTCTGTGTAAACGTAATGCACCTGTTTCTTCTGTTCGATGCGGTATAGCGGTGGCTGGGCGATGTATAGATGACCTTCTTCGATGAGCGGCTGCATGTAGCGGAAAAAGAAGGTCAGCAGCAGGGTGCGGATGTGAGCGCCGTCCACGTCGGCGTCGCACATCACGATAATGCGGTTGTAGCGCAACCCGTCCAGGTTAAAGTCGTCACCGATGCCGGTGCCCAGGGCGGTGATGAGCGCCTTCACCTCGTTGTTGTTGAGGATTTTGTCCAGGCGGGCGCGCTCGGTGTTGAGGATTTTGCCGCGCAGGGGCAGGATGGCCTGAAAACGACGGTCGCGGCCCTGCTTGGCGCTGCCGCCGGCGCTGTCACCCTCGACGATGTAGATTTCGGTCTGGTTGGGGTCGCGCTCCGAACAATCGGCCAGTTTGCCGGGCAAGGTCATGCTCTCCAGCGCGCTCTTGCGGATGACCAGGTCACGGGCTTTGCGCGCTGCCGCGCGGGCCCGGGCCGAGGTGAGACATTTTTGAATCACCGCTTTGGCGGCGCGCGGGTTCTCTTCCAGGAACGAGCCCAGGCGGTCGCTGACCACCGACTCGACCACGCTCTTGACCTCGGCGTTCATCAGCTTGACTTTCGTCTGGCTTTCGAACTGGGGGTCGGGGTGCTTGATGGAGACGATGGCCGTCAGCCCTTCGCGGGTGTCCTCGCCGCTGAAGTTCGACTCGTTTTCTTTCAATAGGCCCTGCTTGCGGGCGTAGTCGTTGATGGTGCGGGTGAGGGCCGACCGCAGGCCGGTCAGGTGCGTGCCACCGTCGACCGTGTGGATAGTGTTGGCGAAGCTGTAAACGCTCTCGGCGTAGGCGTCGGTGTATTGTATGGCCACTTCAACGCCGATGCTGTCTACGTTTTTCTCCACGTAAACCACCGGATGCAGCACGTTTCGGTTGCGGTTGAGATACCGCACAAACGAGGTGATGCCTCCCTCAAAGTAAAAGGTCATCTCGCGGACGGGGGATTCGCGCTCGTCGCGAAGGTGGATGGTAACGCCTTTGGTGACGAAGGCCATCTCGCGGAAGCGTTGTACCAGCGTCTCGTAACGATAGCCTTCCACCTCTTTGAAGATGGTCCTGTCGAAGCGGAAGGTGCTCCGGGTTCCCGTTTCGTGCTCGTGCCCCTTGGGCAAAGTGGCAACGACCTCCACCGGGCCGGTGGGCACGCCCCGCTCGTACCGTTGGCGGAAGACTTTCCCGTCGCGCTTTACCTCAACTTCCATCCACTCACTCAGCGCGTTCACCGCCGACACGCCCACGCCGTGCAGTCCCCCCGACACTTTGTAGCCACCGCCGTCGAACTTGCCTCCGGCGTGCAGGGTGGTCATCACCAACTGTAGGGTGGAGATCTTCTTCTGCGGGTGGGGCGCTACCGGGATGCCCCGTCCATTGTCGGCAACCGTCACGCTCTGGTCGGGGTGGATGACGATTTGAATGTGATCGCAGGCGCCGGCCAGCGCCTCGTCGATAGAGTTATCTACCACCTCGTAGATGAGGTGGTGCAGAGCTTTGATGTCGGTGCCGCCGACGTACATGCCAGGCCGGCGGCGGACTGCTTCCAGTCCCTCCAAAACCTGAATGTCTTCGGCATCGTAGTGAGGAATCACTTGAGTGACCACGTTTCTTCTCCTCGCCGTCTCAACCCTGGTCCCCTCTGGGCTCCCCAACCTGCCCCGCACCGAGCGCGAGTGGGGGCGCGGAGCGATTGGTTTGAGGGGGGAACGCACGTCTACCATTCAGACTTCGGAAGTCTCCCGTTGAGCATTTCGCAGGCAAAATAAGCTCGAAATCGCGTCAAAGACTACCGGATAGAATGCCTTCGAGACTTCCGAAGTCTTATGCCTGGGTAGTAGCACAGGCAGGATATTTTACCACATTTCACCATATTTCTCAAATCTGACGGTGGGGAAACGCGACCTCAGGATCGAACAACCACAATATATGGTATGGTCTTCGACATAGAGCACAAGATATAGTGATATTGACCATCGCTCACACGAGAGCCCTCATTCCGAAATAGCCCAAAGGGTGCATTTCAATTCTATGGCAGGGTGCGTCTTTTATCTGGCCCGGCATCAGGCGATAGCGACTAAAGTCGCGCCTGAAGGCCCCAGGCCGAGGCGTCGGCCTGCGCCGACGCGCTGGCGTCCACGGGAGGTGGACGCCTGGCCGTCAGGCCTGTAGGAGCGGTTTCAACCGCGTTTGTGCCCTGGCACAAAATCCGCCATAAAACTGAAATGCGCCCTAGCCCATAGGGCAATCGCATCTTAATTTTATACCAATTGCGTATTGAAAGGCTGTATTTTCTGCCCGCGCCGGAATAGGGATTCCGGCGCTGCGGGATGCTCATCGCCCCATCTCGTAGCCCC
>JAJRXB010000549.1 GCA_024276515.1 Chloroflexota bacterium | reverse complement strand
TATCACCCGGCACCGATTTGCTTCTTCACCTTGCGCAACAACATCTCCTGCCGAATGCGTCCCATCACCTGGTTATCGAGGACGGCCACCGGAGCCAATGCGCAAGAGCCCATACAGTAAATAATCTCCACAGTCAACTGGCCATCATCGGTGGTCTCGCCAGGGCTTATGTTAAATTCTTCCTCGACGGCGGTCATCAAAACGGGCGTCCCTTTCACGTGACAGGCGGTCCCATCGCACAGTCTGAGCACGTGTTTGCCTCTGCGCTCCAGGTAAAATTGGGCGTAAAAGGTGGCCACGCCGTAGACCTTTCCTATCGAAACTCCAAGCCTGTCGGCGATCAGTTTCAACACCTCTGGCGGCAAATAGCCGTAGATCGCCTGCGCTTTTTGCAAAATGGGAATCAAAGCTCCCCGTTGCTCTTTATACTTCTCGAAGACTTCGTCCATCAAGGAGAGATCCATTGCGCCGTTGTTTGTCACGCCCATCTCCTCCATCTCCTGTTCGATTAGAACGTGGCTAAATTTAGTAGTGACGACTCACCTGCCGTGCGGTGCAAGTGTCAGTCGTTCCCGGCGACTGAAGTCGCTACTACCTCTCTACCCTCTCTACAGATTAGCCACACTCATTCGGTTGCCGGGGTATGGTGGATATTGTAGATGATTTCACGTGCCGGTCAAAAAAAGAATGCGCCTCAAAACTCACTTGCAGTCCGCCGGAGTTGAGCCGCTATGAAAGAAACACGTTTTATGGTTTGTTTTAGCTGTGGCTTGCCGATTGGTGAGTTAGCCTTCTCCATCGAAGACCCTTGGGGGAAGATTTCAACGCAGTGTGCCCACAGTATAGCACAGTCATCGGCTGCCGTCAATTATTTTTATTTTACAAAGTTTTTCAATAGAGTTGTTCCCAAATAAATTTACGCCACGGTGACAGTCACTTTTGGCACAATGATTGGGTCACGACTTACAAAACCACCTCGTTTTCGCGCCATTTCAAGTGACTGTCACCTGCTTTTGCTTAAAGGGGAACAATTCTAATATTCATCCCAACCAGGCAACGACTCGCTCTATCGCCTCCTCGGCCAATGTGCCCGTTGCGGCGGATAGCGTATGCGAAAACCCAAATCGATGCCCCCGCACCGAAATCACAATCGCCTGCGGAGCACAGCCACATAGCGTCTCCGCCAGGGCCAGACACGTCTCTGGAGTCATATGATGAGTGAAAGGGGAAGCCTGAAACTTCCCCTCGATTTCTTCCAGGCGGACGTTCTCTCGATAGGCTCCCGTGTGCGCGTCTACAAAGCACACCCGGTCGTAGCCGGCAATAACCTCCGCCAGTTCTGGGTCCAATTGCAGCAGACACAGCAAATCCGGCGCATTCTCGAGCCGGCCGAGGTCTCCTATCTCCTGTTTGGGCGCAGGAAGCCCCAGTCGCCGGGCAAGCCCTTCCAGAATGTGCCAGGCCACGCCATCGTCTTCGCGATCGGGATTTCCATAGCCGATGATCAGAACCCTATCGCCCATCACGCTTCAACTTTTTGACGACCGTTCCGCCGGCGTCCACGACGTCCACGACGATGGGCATTTGCCCCAGGGCGTGGGTGGAGCAAGAAAGGCAGGGATCGTGGGCCCGGATGGCCGCTTCTATCCGATTCAGCAACCCCTCCCGAATCTCTGTGCTACCGTTGATGTAGGTCTTGGCAACGCTATCCACCGCTTTGCTCATAGCCCAGTTGTTGTGTCCGGTGGCCACGATGAGGTTCACCCGCTCCAGTTGACCATTGGCGTTGGCCCAATAGTGGTGGAACAGCGTTCCACGCGGCGCTTCGATGACGCCCACACCTTCGCCGGTGTATTCTCGGCGGGTGTTCAGGACGTCTGTGCTCAAGACGTCGGGATCGTCCAGCAGCACTCTGACTCGCTCGGTGGCAAAGAGAGTCTCGACGAGGCGTGCGTAATGGTAGTAGAGGGTGTTTTCTACCGGCCGGCCGTCGTTCAGGGCCTTAAACGTCTTCAGCTCCTCATTGGCCAGGGGGGTATCAATCTTCCCGGCGACGTTCAACCGCCCCAGGGGACCCACGCGGTAAACGCCATCGGGCCACCCCAGTTTTTTGTAGTAGGGGAATTTCAGGTAGGACCAGTCCTCTACGTGCTCGGCGATGTAATCCAGGTAATATCGGCCATCGAACTCTTCCAAACGCCGGCCGGCGGCGTCAATCAGCCGACAATTGCCCTCGTAAAGCTCCAGTCCCCCTTCTTCTGTAACCAGGCCAAAGTAGCCGGATGGGAAAACGGCAAATTTTTCGACATCCTCCCGGTTCTTCTCCGTCCAGGCCTTCATAATCGAAAGGCCCAGTTGAATGGTGTCAATGGCCTCGTCAACACCGGCCAGGATGGCGTCGCGTTCGGCCGGCTTCAACGCTTTGTTCACGCCGCCCGGCACGGCGAAGTTGGGATGCACTTTGCGACCCCCCAGGACCCGGATGATCTCCTGTCCAAACTTGCGCAATTTGACCGCTTTGACCGCCACCTCGGGGTTTGCCTGGAGCAACCCGATCACGTTTCTCTCGGCCGGGTCGGCGTCGAATCCCAGCAGCAGGTCGGGGCCGGCCAGCTCGAAGAAGTGCATTCCGTGACTCTGAATCACCTGTCCCATGTGCATCAAATCTCGCAACAAAGAGGCCGGGCGAGGCGGCGGCGCTCCCACGACCTGATCACAGGCCTTGGCGGCGGCCAGGTGATGGCTGACCGGACAGATGCCACATATGCGAGGTGTGATCACAGGCATCTCAAAGTACATCCGGCCCTCGCAGAATTTCTCGAATCCCCTGAACTCGTTGACGTGAAAGTAAGCCTGCTCAACGTTGCCGTTCTCGTCCAGGTGGACGGTGACTTTGGCGTGCCCTTCGATTCTCGTCACAGGCTCAATGGTGATTTTTTGCGTACCCATAGTCACTCTCCCCCTCATCAGTGCCAATGAAGCTTGTCGTCTTTGATTTCTGGCACCCGTCCCTGAGCCAGTTCGCTCAAGGCGTAGTAAATAACGTCAGCGTCCGGCGGGCACCCCGGGATGAAGATGTCCACGTCCACCACCTCTTTCACGGCCCGCACCGAGGTGGGAACCCCCAGTTCAGGGCTGGCAGGGACTTTGCCTTCGCCGTCGGTGCTTTCGGTTTCAACGTATGCCCGGCGCAGCGCCTCTTCCAGCTTGAAGAAATTTCGCATGGCGACCACTCCGCCGAAGACGGCGCAATCTCCCATC
>JAJRXB010000548.1 GCA_024276515.1 Chloroflexota bacterium | reverse complement strand
GGTGACTCGGTCATGAGACCGGCCACGGCAGGTCCCCTTCGCTTGGGCCGGTCTCAGACCGTGCCCAGGGTGGGTAGTAACGACTTCAGTCGTTTCAGGTTTTATGATGCAGGCGATCAACGACTGAAGTCGTTACTACGAAGCACTCGGTGGTGACTCGGTCATGAGACTGGCCACGGCACACCGCCTACGCTTGGGCCGGTCTCAGACCGTGCCCAGGGTGACCGGTGGTGGCTCGGTCATGAGACCGGCCACAGCGCTCTCCGGGAGACCGGCCACAGCGCTCTCCGGGAGACCGGCCACGGCAGGTCCCCTTCGCTTGGGCCGGTCTCAGACCGTGCCCACCCGCTCGGCGGCGCTATTGGCTATCGGAATCAACGTCCTGGATGTGCAGGGTCGTTTCGATGACGGCTGTGCGCCCATCCTGATAAGTGATGGTGGACTGGATCTTCAACGAGTTGCCATCACCATACAGGCCATCGATGATTTCTTTGTATCGTTCGTTTACAAAGCGGCGACGGACTTTGCGGGTGCGGGTCAACTCGGCGTCGTCCGCATCCAGCTCTTTGTGGAGCAGGAGGTAGCGTTTGATGCGAGCGGCTGGCGGCAAGCCGGTGTTGGCGCGGGCCACGTCGCGGCCAACCAGCGCGTATACTTCTGGCTTTTGCGCCAGGTCGGTGTAGGTGGTGTAGGTGATCTGGTGATTCTCGGCCCACTTGCCCACGTTGGCCATGTCGATGTTGATCATCGCCGATACGTAGGGCCAATCGCCGCCAAAGACCACGGCTTCTTTGATGTAGGGGCTGAATTTCAGTTTGTTTTCGATGAATTGTGGGGAGAATTTGGTGCCGTCGTGCAGGGTCATCACGTCTTTGGCGCGATCAATGACGATGAGATGGCCGTCTTCGTCAAAGTAGCCGGCGTCGCCGGAATGGAGCCAGCCATCGACCAGGGTTTCGGCGGTGGCCTGAGGGTTGTTGTAATAGCCGACGAAGACGCTGGGGCTGCGCGAGCAGATTTCGCCCGTCTCCTCGTCTATGCGGACTTCGGTCTCGGGGATGGGCAGGCCGACGGTTTGGAATTTGATGTCGCCGTCGCGGTGGACGACCGAGATGCCCGAGATTTCGGTCTGACCGTAAATTTGCTTGAGGTTGACTCCCATCGCGTGAAAGAAGCGGAAGACGTCGGGGCCCAGGGCAGCGCCGCCGGTGTAGGCGTGCCGGATGTGACGCAATCCCAACTGGTCTTTGACCATCTGAAAGACGAGCCAGTCGGCCAGGCGATATTTTAGCCTGAGTCCCAGAGAGGGTTCGCGTTTCTCAAAGCGGGCGTCGGCGTATTGGTAGCCGATTTTCATCGCCCAGTTGAACATCGCGCGCTTTAACCGGGTGCTGTCTTCGATTTTCACCTGTACCTGGCTGACGATGTTTTCCCAGATGCGAGGGGGTGAGAACATCACCTGGGGGCCGATTTCGCGGATGTTTTCTTGAACGGTCTCTGGCTCTTCGGGAAAGTTGACGGTGAAGCCGACGGTCAGCCCGCACGATAGTGACATCATCTGTTCGCCGATCCAGGCCAGCGGCAAAAAGGAGACGAATTCGTCGTTGGGGCTGGCCGGGTCGATGGCCATCAGGTTGCGTCCCATGCTGATCAGGTTGCCGTGGGTCAGCATGGCCAGCTTGGGCAGACCGGTGGTGCCCGACGTGGTGCACAAGATGGCCACGTCGTCCCATTTTCCCCGGGCCACGTTTTCCTCAAAGCTGCCGGGGTGTTCTTTTTCGTAAGCTCGTCCCAGCTCTTCCACGTGTGGGAAGTGCATCAAAAAAGGCTCGCGGTAGCTGCGCAGCCCCTTGGGATCGTAGTAGATGACTTTTTCTACCTTGGGCAGGTCGTCCCAAACTTCCAGCATCTTGTCGACCTGCTCCTGATCTTCCACGACCACGAACCGGGCGTCGGCAAAATCGATCAGATATTGCAATTCTTTGGCGACCGAGTCCTGATACAGTCCCAGCGAGATGGCGCCCGCCGCCTGAGCGGCCAGTTCGGCGTAGACCCATTCGGGCCGGTTGTCGCCGAGGATGGCGATTTTGTCGCCTGGTTGCAATCCCAGGCTGATCAGGCCCAGCGAAAAGTACCTGACGTGCTCCAGATATTCGCGCCACGTTACCGATTGCCAGATACCGAATTCTTTTTCGCGCAGGGCCACTTTGCTGTCGCCGTATTCGGCTGCTTTGGCCATCAACAATTTGGGAAAGGTATCGGCGGTGTCGGTCATAAATGGAGCCTCCTACATTGGTCGAAGCGCCGGTTTTTGATCACCCAGGTAGGCGCTGATGACTCTCGGGTCGGCCCTGACTTCCTCTGGCGTGCCTTCGCCGATTTTTTCGCCGAAGTCGAGGACGGTGACTCGGTCCGAGATGTCCATCACCACTCCCATGTCGTGTTCAATCAGAGCGACGGTGATGCCGCGTTCTTCGTTGATGTCAAGGATGAAGCGGGCCATGTCTTCTTTTTCTTCCACGTTCATCCCGGCCATCGGCTCGTCGAGCAGCAAAATTTTGGGCTCCAGCGCCAACGCCCGTCCCAATTCCACCCGCTTTTGTAGCCCGTAGGGGAGGGTTCCGACCGTTTTCTTGCGAATGGCTTCAATCTCAAGGAAGTCGATGATATCCTCTACAACGGCTCGGTGTGCAATTTCCTCGCGTTGGGTCCGGCCCCAAAAGAAACCGCCACTGAGCACCCCCGATTTGAGGTGAACGTGGCGGCCTAGCATCAGGTTGTCCAGGACGGTCATGCCCCGGAACAACTCTATGTTTTGAAAGCTGCGGGCTATGCCCAACTCGGCGATCTTGTGCGGGGGGTGGGTGGTGATGTCCCTGTCCTCGAACAGGATGCGCCCTTTTGTAGGTTTGTAGAGACCACTGATGCAGTTGAGCAGGCTTGTCTTGCCAGCGCCGTTGGGGCCTATGATGGCGTGGATGGTGCCCTGTTCTATTTCGAGGCTGACTTCCAGCAGGGCAACGACTCCCCCAAACTGCAAGGTAACGCCTTCGACTGCCAGTTGGATCACACGTCTCCCCCCCGTACGCGATCTCAGCGGATCCAGGTCCCGGGAACTCGCCCATCCTCCCGGACAAGAGTTCGCCTGGCACCTGAGTAGCTTGACAATGTCACATTTGTCATTGCGAGCATCCGAAGGATGCGAAGCAATCTCCTACGATGCATTGTGGCGATTGCTTGCCCCGTTCGGGGCACAGGTCGTCGCTGCGCTCCTCGCAATGACAGGTTTGGCAGTAATGTGACATTGTCAAGGTAGTAACCGACAAACAAACGTTTGGTTGAAACGGGCCTATTGTAATGGCTTACTTAAGGTTTGTCAAGACGATGTTGGATCGCCGGGTGTGTTCGGAGTTTTTGGGTGGGTCAGGTGACAGTCACTTCTGAAAGTGATTGTCACCTGATTTGCACTTCGCATCCTGCACCGGCACAACCTTTCAATTTACGTAAAGCAACCCATCCCAGGGCAAATCCTCTTCGCTGGCGCTCCCCTGCAAGCTGACCAGCCGTTGCAAGAAGCCCCCTTCACGCCGCAGGAGCATCAGTTCTCGTTGCAGCCGGGCGACGGCCGACGGTTCTTCGAGCAGTTCTTGCTTTTCATTCATGTCGATTTGCAGGTTCGAGGCGACGTGATACGACAACATAGAAGGGTCAACCGGCAGTTGAAGCTGGCTGATCGGCAAGGCCTGGTCGGCCAGCGACAAAATGAGGGTGAGATAGTCCACGAAGTTGTGGCTCACGTCGTCCACCAGCTTTGACAGGCCGGAAAACTCGACCGGCTCGTCGTCCCAATATTCAACTGCTCCCACCAGGTAGGGGTGTTCGGAGCTGGCGTATTCGACGATGCGAAACCGACGTTCGCCTGCGGTGAGAATGTTCATCCGCCCGTCGGGTAGCCATTCCCAATTGGCGATGCGGGCCACCGTGCCTACGGGGTGCGGGATGGCCGGTCCCCCGACCTCGGTCCCGGAATAGATGAGCACCACCCCAAAGGGTTTGTCCTGTGCCAGGCAGGTGTTGATCATCAATTTATACCGTTCCTCAAAGATGTGAAGCGGCAGCACCATGCTGGGGAAGAGAACGGTGTTCAGGGGAAACAGCGGTAACAGTTCGGTCGTCATAGTACATTCACCATCATAAGAGTAACGGGTCGTAGGGGGTTGACAGGTTCGTGTTCCTCACCTCACCAATTGTAAGCGTTCACCCCTCCCTCCCTGCCAGGGCTATGCATTACCCACATGTCGTTCCGGCCGCTTTTTGCTGCGAATAAATCCGCAGGCTAATAGCTAAAGTCGGCTCAAGCCGACTGCTCCTCCCCCGATTCTGGGCAAAGACAGCACGTTTCAACG
>JAJRXB010000547.1 GCA_024276515.1 Chloroflexota bacterium | reverse complement strand
TGATACTGGTAGCCATACCCATACGAGCACTTCGCAAGGCTGCCCCGCCGAACGCTTACCTTTGGAGATGGTCGGCCCCTACAACACTCGATGCACAGCGGAACCATAAGAACAGAAAGGTAGTTATCAAAAATGACAAAGCGTTACGTTGTGATTGATCTGGGCGGGACGCAGATTCGTACTGCCCTGGCCACTGCCCCTAATCACTTGCACCGAACAATCCGTATGGAGACGCTGGCAGACCAGGGACCAGATGCAGTGCTGCGGCGTATCGAGGAAGCAAGCCGACAGGTAGCTGGCGACGCATGGTCCAGCGTGGAGGCTATCGGCATTATCGCACCCGGCCCTTTAGACCCATGGCGTGGCGTGATCCTCGAGGCACCCAATCTGCCCGGCTGGGAAGATCTACCCCTGAAAGATCGCTTATCGTCCAGCCTGGGCCGCCCGGTGGTGGTAGGCAACGACGCTAACCTGGCTGCGCTGGCCGAACAACGCTTTGGAGCCGGCCAGGGTAAACCACACACGATTTACATCACGGTCAGCACCGGCATCGGCGGAGGTGTGATCATAGATGGGCAATTGCTGCTTGGTGCCCGGGGATTGGCGGCCGAGGTGGGACATATGACTCTGGAGGCCAACGGCCCTCCCTGCACCTGCGGCAATATGGGCTGCCTGGAAGCGCTGGCTTCGGGGCCGGCCATCGCCCGCGACGCCCGGGCTGCCATAACCGCCGGCCGCGAGAGTTCTCTGCTCGCGTTGGCCGGGAACGATCCGCGCCGGATCACCGCCAGATTGGTTGGAAAAGCCGCCGCTGCCGGCGACTCGCTGGCCATCGAACTCTTTCAACGCGCCGGGTTCTACATCGGCCTGGGTATCGTCAACCTGATGAATCTCTTCAACCCGGCCATCATCGTTATTGGAGGTGGGGTGAGTCAGGTGGGTGATTTGATCTTTGAGCCAATACACCAAACAGTGCAGGCGCGGGCTGGTCACTTTTATTGGGAAGACTGCCCCATCGTGCCGGCGGCGCTCGGCGACGACGTGGGACTGCTGGGCGCGTTAGCTATGGTCGCCGACGAATTCGAGTAGAACGGGGACGGGCACATCGAGGGCGACCTCGTCTTCGGACACGCGACACCGATAGGCCAACACCGCCACGCCGGCCACCGACGCCCGACGCAATGCGTGGGCAAAGCGAGAGTCGGCCACGACGTGGGGCGCAAAAGCGCGGGCGTCGGGACGCTGGACGACGAAGACGACGGCCGCCCGGTCGCCCCGCTCAACGGCACGGGTCAGTGTCTCCACGTGACGGCGACCTCGCCCGGTGGGCGCGTCGGGGAAACGGGCAACCCCCTCTTCCACCAACGTCACCGACTTGGTTTCGACCCAGCAGCTGCCGGCGGGACCGGTCGCCTGCAAATCCTCGTTGGAGAAAAGAAAGTCAATCCGACTATCCTCCAGGGTGACTTCGGGGTGGAGTTCGGTGTAGCCCTCGAAACCGGGCAAAGAGCCGGTGCGGAAGGCCTCGGCAAAAAGGAGGTTGGGCAATCGGGCATCTACGCTGACCCAAACGCCCGCGTGGCGAACCAGCTTGAGGTCGTAAGGGGTCTTGCGGCGGGGGTTCGACATCGAAGCCACGCGAACTTCGCGTCCCGGGATGAGCAATTCACTCAGGCGACCGGAGTTGGGCAGGTGAGCCGCCGTCTCTCGCCCGTTTACCTCAACCACGACGCGGAAGCGATTGTCGCGCCGGACAAAGCGGCCGGCGGTCAGCGGTTGCAAGACACGCATCGAGCCTCCTGGACGCCATCAACCCGGGCCAGGCTCAGGGCGAACACGGGGGTTCCCCCCGGCGTTTCTGCGTTTTTCGTAGCCCGTCCCGGCGGGCCGGGGGGGCAGACTCGGATGGCTGGCCCCAGGCGCGTCATTTGAGCCAACAGGTATGGGTCCTAAAGCCAGCGTCGTCAGCACAGCCAGGTGGTCCGACGGCCCCTCGCCGTCCACAAAAAGACGCCGGCTGCCGACGACCTCCCCACCCGAACGACCGGGCGACAGAAACACGTAATCAATGCGATGACTCAGCAACGTGCCAACGACCGGCAGAACGAGGGTGAACGTGTGCCCGTCGTCGAGAGGGTTGGCCACGCGAAACGTGTCGAGCCACCGACCCGCCAGCATTCGAATTTGAGATGAGTCGCCGGCGGCATTGAAGTCACCGGCAATGATGGCCGTCCGGCTCCCCGCGTCCTCCGACACAAATTGGCGTAACCAGCTCACCTGCTCTGGATTCGCCCGGCGAGAGGTGGTGAGGTGCGCACAATACACCGCCACCTGACCCGCCGACGTTTCGGCGAAGGCACGCAACACCACCCGGTGTTCGAACGGAGAGACTCTCGGCTCCATTTCGATCAGTTGAGGTGATTGCAACGGATAGCGGCTGAGGATGGCTACGCCCTCTTCAAAGCCTATGGTCGTCCGGTCGCCATTGGCCCGGCCATAGGCATAGGCCATTCCCAGCCGGTCTGCCAGCCGGCGGGCCGTGTCGGGAAAGTCGGTCGCGTTGGGGACTTCTTGCAGGCAGACGATGTTGGCCTGCTCACGGTCGATAGTCGCCGCCACCTGCTCCAGCCGCGCGTCCAGCCGCCGATGGAAGGGCCAGTCGTGCCACAAATTGAGCGTGAGCACTTGCAGGTGGGCGTCGGGCGCCGGGCCGACCTGATCTGGCACTGGCCGCGTCTGCACGTGGGCATCCACCCGGCTGACACGCCACAGCGCCAGCATCAAGGCAATGGTCACCAGCGCGCCACCGGTCAGCAGCAGGGGCCAGGATCGAAAAGGACTTTTCAACGACGAACTCCAATGCGCTTGCGAGAACTTTGAGGGAGGGTATCATGCAATGCAAAATAATGCAAGCAACTCCCCATCATTTACACCGCAGGCGCAACTCTCGCTCGTAATCCCCCGGCGTGTCCATATCCCGCAGCACCGAAGGTGTGTTCACCACCACCCACTGCACGGGCGTCTCTTCTGCCCGCAACACCGACCGCAAATTGGCCTCTGCCGGCAAGGCCAGGATCGCCGGCCAGTAGGGACGCGGCACCAGCACCGGATGTCCGGCCCGCATCCGATAGCTGGGGATGTAAACAGCCTCGTCACCCTTTGTGCGATAGGCCCGAACGAGCCGGGCCACCACGTCTTCTTCGATGGCCGGCATATCCCCCACCGCCAGCAGCGCCGCCTGGCTTTCCGCCGATGTGGACCGCAGTCCGACCTGCACACTGGAAAGCATCTCGCCCTCGGCGTAATGGGGATTGAACACGGTTCGCACCGACCACCGGGCCAACGCCGATTCAACGGCCGCCCGCTCGTGACCGGTGACCACCAGCACCTCGTCCACCGGCGACGCCAGCAGCACCGAGACAACCTGCTCGATGACTGTATGCTCTCCGTAGGGCAAAAGTTGCTTCAGCCGTCCCATCCGGGTAGATAGGCCGGCAGCGAGCACAACGGCTGAAATCATAGATACCTCACCTCTGTTCCATTCTATCATACCTCCACCACACAGAAAAATGGCTTTAAGACTTCGGAAGTTTCCAATGACCCCCTTGTCAGCGTAGTTGTTCCCATATATCCGGCTGATTGCTGGCGAAATCACTCGCAAAAAACTTCCGAAGTCTGGGCATATCGCTCGTGCGCCGGGCGTTAAATGGCTCCGTTGCCCTCTTTTGCCAACAGTGATATACTATTCCCCATTCAGGTGTGTCAGATTTCAACGGTGAAATGATGCAAAGGAGGGACGTATGA
>JAJRXB010000546.1 GCA_024276515.1 Chloroflexota bacterium | reverse complement strand
GTGCTGTCTTTGCCCAGAATCGGGGGAGGAGCAGTCGGCTTGAGCCGACTTTAGCTATTAGGCTGCGGATTTATTCGCAGCAAAAAGCGGCCGGAACGACATGTGGGTAATGCATAGCTGTCAGGGAGGGGCCGGGGGAGGATGGAATCTCGCCCGGAGAGAGATTCCGTCGGGACGCAGGGTGTTTCTCCGGCGTCCCCTCCCCCCCAACCCTCCCCCTACGAGGGGGGTGAACGCTTACAAACCGGAAACGAATTTATGCATCACCGTACTTGGGACACACCAAAATTCGCCCGTGTCCAGACCAAAAGAAAGAGCGACCCTCTGTGGAGGGTCGCTCTTGTCTGTTGCCGTCTTTATTCAGCCATCGCTTCGACCACCAGTTCGGCGATGTCTTTGAGTTCGATGTTCTTCTCGTCGAATCCGAGAGTTTTGCTCCCCAGGTCGAACATGAGCATGCAGAAGGGGCAGGCCGACGCCACCACGTCGGGATTGGTCCCTTCGGCTTCCTCCAGCCGTATCTCCTGGATGCGACGCTCGCCGTGGACTTCCAACCACATGCCGCCACCTCCACCGCCACAGCAGAGGCCCTTTTCGCGAGAGCGGGACATTTCTACCAGGCTGACGCCGGGGATGGCGGTGATCACGTCGCGCGGCGCGTCGTACACGTCGTTGTAGCGACCCAGGTAGCAAGAGTCGTGAAAGGTGATGGTCTCGTCTAGCGGCTTGCTCAGCTTGAGCGCTCCGCTGCCGATGAGTTCGTCGATGAACTCGCTGTGGTGCATCACCTCCCACCCGCCGCCGAAGTGCGGGTATTCGTTGGCCAGGGTGTTGAAGCAATGAGGGCAGGCGGTGACGATGCGCTTGAATTTGTATTGCCTGAGGGTTTCGACGTTTTGTTGGGCCATCACCTGGAAGGTGTACTCGTCGCCCAGGCGGCGGGCCGGGTCGCCGTTGCAGGTTTCTTCTTGTCCCAGGATGGCATAATCTACCCCGGCGGCGTTGAAGATTTTCACCAGGGCTTTGCTGATCTTCTGGTTGCGCTCGTCGTAGGAACCGGCGCAGCCGACCCACCACAGCACGTCTACCTCGCCTTTATCGGCCATACGCGGCACGTCGAGCCCTTTGGTCCATTCGTCGCGAGCGGTGGGGGGCTGACCCCACGGGTTGCCGGCCCGGTTGAGATTTTGCAAGCCCAGCGCGCCGGTGCTGGGGATGTCGCCCATCATCAGGGTGAGGTAACGGCGCATGTCAACGATGGTGTCCACGTGCTCGATGAGCACGGGGCATTCGTGCACGCAGGCGCGGCAGGTGGTGCAGGCCCAAAGGGTGTCGCGCGTGATCACGTCGCCCACCATTTGCCGGCCGTTCGTCTGATGCCCGTTGCCACCGGCCGACCCCGCGCCTGCTGCCTGGTCGGTCATATAGTCGCGCAGGTCGAGGATCAGTCGCTTGGGGTTGAGGGGCGTGCCGGCCATGTGCGCCGGACACATCACCTGGCAGCGTCCGCACTCGGTACAGGCGTCAAAGTTCAGGAGTTGAGGCCAGGTGAATTCGGTCAACTGGCCCACGCCCAGGGTCTCGACGGTCTCGATGTCCTCGATGGTCGCCAGCTCGCCGGCCGGTTTGAAGGAGGAGGTGAAGATGTTGAGGGGCGCGGTGAAGAGGTGGAAAAGCGTTGAGTAGGGCAGAGTAGCGATGAACACCCCGACCAGTCCAAAGTGTAACATCCAGAAGCTGAGGTGGACGGAGCGTATGGTAGCTTCGTCCATTCCGGCAGACAGGGCGATCTGCCCAATGCCCCACCCGACCGGCGACCAGCGTCCCCATTCGGGCTGGACGACCGCGAGCCGCAGCCCCTCGACCAGCAGGCCGGTGAGGTTGATGACCAGCAGGATGGTCAGGGTAAAGGTGAAGCCACCAAAGAGGCGCGTGGAGCCCAGCCGGGCTGGCCGTTGGACGTAACGCCGGTAGATGGCCATCGCCAGCGCCACGACGAAGAAAAGCCCGGCGAGATCGAGCACCAGTTCGTAAATCAGGTAGAAGGGACCGGCGAGCAGCTTGCCGCCCAATGGTTCCCAAACGTCGGCGTCGAGGGTGGCCAGGGCGGTGCCGATAAACAACAGAACAAAGCCCCAGAAGATGCCAAAGTGCATCAGGCCGGGATAGGTTTGGTTGAGGATCTTGACCTGGGCGATGGCGTATTTGATCAGGCGTCCGAACCGCTGGCCCAGGCGGTCGAAGCGGACGGCCGGCTGGCCCTTGCGCCACACCTGGATGCGCCAGTAAATGCCGAGCAGCATCGCCAGGGTGGCGACGGCCATCGTAAAGTAGAGGAAGATCTGTGCCCAGTAGGGGATGTTCCAGAGGTTGTCGCGGAAGGGGGCTGAGTCCATTTTTCACCTCGTCTTTGAAGGATGAGACTGAGAGCGTGTCTGAAAAATGCTTGTAGTGACGACTCACCCGCAGTGCAGGTGAGTCGCCACTACGGACCCCAAACCCTGAATTTTCAGACACGGTCTGAGGCGAGACGCCAGTGTCTCGCCCGGCGGTGGCCAATTTTTGGGGAGAGATTTAGCCACCCTTGCGAAAGTTATGCAAACCTTCGCAAAAGTTTCCCGCCCAAACGAGCATTTGACGATAGATCTGTTCCCTTTTTAAGCAAAAGCAGGTGACAGTCACTTGAACTGGCGCAAAAAACGGGGGCGATTTTTCAAATTCTGACTTGATCATTGTGCCAAAAGTGACTGTCACCTCAGCACAGATTTGTTTGAACAACTCTGGTGTTATGCGAATGGAGTCGTTATGCCGCTTTTTCCAGAGGAAGCTCTTTGACTTCCATATAACGGTTGAGCTCTTTTTTGGCGCGTTCGTAGCGTTGAATCAGTTCGCTATCGGTTCCCTTGAAGCTGACCACGGCCTGCCGTGAGCAAAGAACGCACCCCCGCTGGGCCCGGTAACTGTCCATTTCGCACGTCAGACAACTGGCGAGCTTGATCATCATCAAAGAAAAAGCCAGCGCGTCGGGGTGAGTTTCGGGCAGCGTCGAGAGGTAATCTATCAGTTTCCGCCACTCCTCACCGCGCAGTTCCCGCAGTCCAGGGATGAGATGCGGTGTGAAGAGCAATTCGTATTTTCGATACACCTGAGGCAAATCGTTCATTGCCATAACCTGATTTTTTTCTCAAGGCGGGGGCGTTTGGGCGACGCGGTTTTCAGAAATAATGCCAGTGATTCGTGACTGTCTTCGGATCACTGGCAATGAACAATCGGGGTAACCACTCGGGCACAGGTGACAGGCACTTACAACAGTACCTTTTTGCGGGTTGGCAGCGTGTGCAAACTGATTTTCTCAAGTTATCTGCCAAAAGTGCCTGTCACCTGGGTAATTACCGATCGGACACAACTCGGGGGCCGCTTGTTTCTGGGGACGACGTTTTCCAGACACGTGCAAGGTCGTCTCCTCGCGTTTCTTTTGCCGCGTTGGTGACCCTCTATATGGAAGAAGTTTCCACGTGGACGCAGCCCGCAGTTACAGTCTAATTATAGTCATCTGACAGGCTCATGTCAATAGCATTTTTTATGGTTATTAGGGCAATCGCATCTAAATTCGAGTTTGGCCCCAAACCGTCATTCTGCCCGCACCTGCGATGGGGCAGGTGAGCGACGAGGGGGGAATCGCCCCGGAATAGGGATTCCGGGGCTACGAGATGGGGCGATGAGC
>JAJRXB010000545.1 GCA_024276515.1 Chloroflexota bacterium | reverse complement strand
TACACCTGGCATAACCGAAAACGTCTACGAAACCTTGGCCATTCCACTAACCCCGCCGAAAGGAGAGGACGCTCTGGTAACATTATCATTTGAGTGAACCATCTCTCTTCGGTAACATTATCATTTGATTTGACACGCCACTCCGAATCCCCCCAAAATCGCACGCACCCTCCGAAAGAGGGTGATGGTTAAACTGCAAGTGACGGGGGATGTCATTGCGAGCGAAGCGACGCAATCTCCGGCCTGCAATGCGGGGATTGCTTCGTCCGTTTCACTCCCTCGCAATGACATATCACTTACTTTTCTACCACTACCCGAAAAAGTTGTGACTTGACACAGCTTATGCCACATGGTAGAATAGCCTTGCCATATATTATGTAGTGTATATTAAGTAAAGTTATTGCCTGGCGCAACGTCACACTCACTTGAAACTTACGAAGGGAGAACTATCAATGAGAAGGTCTCCGGCTTTGATCATAGTGTTCGTTTTGGCGGCGACCCTGATAGCTGTCGGTTGCACACAGCAGCGACCGGCTGGCCGGGTTGCGACGCCCCCCGCGGCTGCCGCAGTCACCACCCCTTTGATCGCCCCCACGACCCAGGCGGCTGGCGGCCCTTCGCCCACGCCAACGTTAAAGGCAACCACCATCGCCACGCGTCCCACGGCCACACCCACCAGTCCCCTCAGCGAGTTGGTCGGAGAGGCCTCTCCGACAGCAGCACCAGCACTCACGGCGACGCCAGCACCCACCGCAACGCCCGTCGCCGAAAAAGGGACCACCTACGTCGTTCGTTGGGGAGACACCCTTTTCTCCATCGCCCGCAGATTCGGCACCACCGTGGACGCCATCAAAGCCGCCAATGAGTTGACCAGCGACCTCATCGTCGTGGGCCAGAAATTGACCATCCCCGGCGCTGCCAGCACCCCCCCAACCACCCCACCACCTGCTACCGGCGGCCCGACGGTCCACATCGTGCAGCCCGGCGAGAATCTGTTCCGCATTGCGTTGCGCTACGGCACCACGGTAGATGCCATCGCCCAGGCCAACGACATCACCAACCCCTGGTTCATTTACGTGGGACAAAAGCTCACCATCCCTGGCACGAGTGGCGGCACAGTGCCACCCGGTTCCCCCGGAAAGACCTACGTCGTCCAGCCCGGCGACACTTTGTATAGTATCGCGGTGCGCTACAACACGACCGTCCAGGCATTGATGGTCGCCAACAACCTGTCCAGTCCCAACCTCATCTACGTCGGGCAGACGCTGACCGTGCCGTAGGCCGACCATTTGACGCTTGCCTGCGCGAAGGAGTTGCCCGTTTCGTATTCCGTTACGAGACGCGAACCACGCAACGCAAGAGAGCTATCGGGTTTTGCCGATAGCTCTCTTGCGTAAAAAAGGAGGTAACCTGTGACTGAACCCCCCGAACGGATCGTGGACAGCCGAATCGTCTACCAGGGCCGAATCGTCCACTTTCGGGTGGATACGGTGGCTCTGCCCGACGGCTCGACCACCACCCGCGAAATTGTCAGCACACCCGGGGCGGTGGTCGTCGTCCCCCTCACCGACGACCGCCGGGTGCGGATGGTGCGTCAATACCGGTCGGCCATTGGCGAGTTTTTGCTGGAGCTTCCGGCCGGCACGCTGGAGCCAGGCGAGTCGCCGGAGGAGGCCGCGCCCCGCGAGCTGGCCGAAGAGACGGGCGACCGCGCCGCTCACTGGGAACGGCTGACCGGCTTCTACACCGTCCCCGGCATCTGCGACGAGTTCATCCACCTCTTTTTGGCGACCGGCCTGACGCCGGGCCGCACGAATCAGGACGCCGACGAGTTCATCGAGGTGGTGACG
>JAJRXB010000544.1 GCA_024276515.1 Chloroflexota bacterium | reverse complement strand
TAATAGCCCAAGCACGTTGAAACGTGCTGTCTTTGCCCAGAATCGGGGGAGGAGCAGTCGGCTTGAGCCGACTTTAGCTATTAGGCTGCGGATTTATTCGCAGCAAAAAGCGGCCGGAACGACATGTGGGTAATGCATAGCGTAGGGGGAGGGGGGTGGAGGGGACGCCGGAGAAACCACCTGCATCCGGGACGGAATCTCTCTCCGGGCGAGATTCCACCCTCCCCGGCCCCTCCCTGTCAGGGAGAGGTGGACGCTTACCGTGTTGGTTCTGGGCGCTGACAGTCCCTCGCTGGTGATTTCTTCGGCCGGTGTGGGGAGCGGTCCCGGCTCGGTAAGATTAGAGTTGTCTCCTTTTAAGCAAAAGCAGGTGACAGTCACTTGAACCGGCGCAAAAAACGGGGTGATTTTTCAAATTCTGACCTGATAATTGTGCCAAAAGTGACTGTCACCTCAGCACAAATTTATTTGGGAACAACTCTATTATGCAAATTTCCCTTGCTCCGTTGGCGGACGTGTTGTATAATGAACGAGGTATCGCCAGCCGCCGCAGGCAGTGGGCAGGTGTGGAAACCTGCCCCACCGTAGGGCGGCTTTCCCCCGCCGCCGCAGGCTGGAAAGAGCTGGAAGAGATGGCCGTTAGCGAAAAAGATGACGTCTCCCGCCAGGCGAAAAGCATGCTGCCCGAATTCGCCGAAAAGATGCGCCGACGGCGTCCGGGATACGACCGCGTCTTCGAACTGACGCAGCAATACAAAGACCTACCGTCCAACAAACGCGCCCAGATGACGAAGGACGACGTGGCCTACCTCTTCGTGCGACCGATGTTCGAAGCCCTGGGCTGGACGACCTCGGCACCCCCCGTAATGGCCGAAGACGAATCGCCTCCCTTTGATCTTGAGTTGGAGTATCGTGACCTTCACGTCTCCGTCGAGGTCAGGGGATTCGGCGATTCGCTCAGTTCCTATTCTGGCAAGGGCTTCTACCGCTGGGAAATTCTCACGAACTTTGAGACCATCCTCGTCTGGGATTCTAGAGACCCCAGCCAGCCGGTTATTCGCTTGGAGACCGACCCGTGGTCTTACATCGCCGGTGACAGGGAAGAGGACGACCTGCTGGCGGCAAGGGTATTCTACGAGAGGTTGGTACAGCCAATAAGGGGATTCACCGGCGCAGATCGTCCTGAGCCTCGGGCGCAAGCGACGGTGTCTCCTGAACCTGCTGCCCCGCCCGACCTGGGAGCCTACGCCGAGGGCGACGGCCCCCGCCGGCGCTTCGAGGAAGTTATGGCCGGCATCAGCTTTGGCAGCGCCGACACCGCTGCCGCTACCATCACCGCCCTGGTCACCGACCGGGAAAGCGGCAAGCCTCTCCTCCTGTTGCCAGGGTGGACTCTCCCGCCGGGGACGGAGATCATCCAGCCGGGCCGAGCCCACGGCGGCAACGACCAGGACAAAATTGGCGTCGTGGAGCGCGAGGTCTTCAACGAGACGTGTGTCGCAGCCATAGCGCGACCGGAGGGAGAGCGAACCTTCCTGTCTACGTTGCCCAACGGCCGGGCAGTTGCCGGCGTGGCGGAGCCGGCACCGGGACTTCGGGTCTGCAAATTCGGCGAGGTGAGTGGCTACACCCAAAGCGAAGTCACCCAGATTGACGTCGGTGTCCGGCTCGAGGGCGACACCCAGCGAGAAATCATGCTGCGGAATTGCTTCCTCGTCCCCGAGTTCTCCAGTCCGGGCGACCTCGGCGCGCTGGTGGTCACGGTTGATACCAACCAGGCGGTGGGCGTGATCGCCGGTGGCAATGAGGAAATCACGGTATGTCTACCCATCCGGCCCGTCCTGGACGAGTTGGGCGTGGAACTGGTCACCCGCCCGGTGCGCTACATCCGCGCCCAGCGGCCCACCGACCGGATCACCGCCACCACCGATCTCGTCGGGGGCGAGGACCGGCTGGGTTTCACCCACTACGTTGACGCCTTTGTGCGGTTGATCGAAGACACCCAACCGCCGCTGACCATCGGCATCTACGGAGCCTGGGGTACCGGCAAATCCTTCTTGATGGACAAGATCGCCAAAAGGCTGAAACCCGAAGGGGACGTCAAACAGGTCGAAAAGCTCAGCCTGTGGCAAAAAATCTTCCGTCCGTCGAAAACCCAGATGCCCGTCGTCTGGTTCGAGGCCTGGGATTACAACGCCAGCGACAAGCTCTGGGCCGGGCTGGTCGAGCGCATCTTTCTCAGCATCGAAAACTCGGGCCTCGGCTGGTACGGTCAACTTCGCATCGATCTGAAGCGCAACCTGGAACGCCGGTGGCGGGAGTTGCGGTCCAAATTTCTGCCCTACACCCTCATCGCCATCGTCGTCGCCGCGCTGACCCTGGGCTTCGTGTTGACCAACCAGGACGCCTGGGCCAGAGCAATCGGGGGTTCGACGGCCCTCGTGCTGTTGGTCAGCCTGATCCGTCAATTGGTTGGAGTCTTTGGGACTTCCGCCAGCCAGCGCATCGTTGACCTGTTCGCCACCCCCGACTACAGGGCAGACATCGGCTTTATGGGCCGCATCAAACGTGACCTGGAGGGCTTTGCCAATAGTCTGCCGAAGGGGATGAAGGTCGTCGTCTTCATCGACGACCTGGACCGCTGCGACCCCAAGAAAGCGGTCGAAGTGCTGGAGGCGATCAAACTATTGCTGGACTTCGAGCGATTCATCGTCTTCCTGGCCCTGGACGCCCGGATCATCACCCAGGCCGTCGAGGAACACTACGGAAAGGTGCTCACCGAGGCGGAGATCACCGGCTACGAATACCTGGACAAAATCGTGCAAATCCCCTTCAGCATCCCTGAGCCACCCCCCAGGGAGCTGCGCAGGTACATCGGCTCGCTGGTGGGCCTGAGTGAGGCGGACATCCCGCCAATCGAGCCGATGACCGTCGGGCAGGAGGAGAAGGAGAAAGAGGAGGAGCCACCGCCCGAATTCGTCGAGGAGCCAGCAGCGCCGAAGCCCGAGGCGATGGAACAAACCGCCGAGGCGTCATCCCCGTCCGAGGCCGTCGCAGCCCCTGCCGAGGGAGCAGAAGAGCCTGTATCTGCCGTCCAGCCGCCGGCGGCCGCTGCCCCACCGGAACCGTCCGATGAAGAGCAGATGATCGAGGACGTGCTGGATACTTCCGTAGTAACCTTCACCCGGCCCGAGCAGCAAGCGATCCTGGCCTTTTACTCCCATCTGGACCCCAACCCGCGCCGCATCAAGCGTGTGGTCAACATATATCGGTTGGTGCGCGCGTTGATTGCCAGCCGGCAGCAAACGCAGAAGGCGGGCGAAGCTCCAGACTCACCGGTCCTGCCGGAGCCGGAGAATCCTCGTCACATCCTGGGTTGGCTTATCCTGTGCGAGCAGTGGCCCTATGCCGCTCACATGATGCTGGAGGTACTGAATCAGAGTTTGAAAGGGGCTGCTGAGACACGAGACAGGCCGCTAACGGCTTCGTCTTCTGTGATGCAATTGTACGAAGTGGCCCAGAAACGGATTGCCCAGGAGGAGAACGAGGCTCTGAAAAAGCTCGATCTCAAATACGATCGGCTGCGCAGTCTTATAGAAACACACCTGTATGACTTTACTCTGGCAGACTTGCAGCGCCTGCGACCGTACACCGTCAATTTCAACCCGGCCCTCAGCGCCGAAGTGCGGCTCACTTTGTCCCGGGGAGGGTGAAACGAAATGGGCGTGTTTCAAATGAGTTGAGGTGACAAGCTGGAGTGCAGAATTTATTCTGCCAACAGCCCAAAAAGCGGGATGAATTCCGCCCCTGCCGGTAGCCCCGTTCGCGTCGGGGGACGCTCACTCCTCAAAGTCGAGGAGACCCTCCGCCGCCTCGTCCTCCCCATCCCGCCGACCCCAGAGCAGAGCGGCGCTGGCCAGCAGCAAAAGGCCGCCGCCCGCCAGCAGCCCGTAGCCAACGAGTGGCATTCGAGCCAGCGCAGGTTGGGGAGCGGCCGCCGCGTTTTGTGCGACCGGGATGCCCTCGAAGCGGACGGCAATCTCAGCCCCGGCGGGCAGGTTGCTCCCGATCAGCCGCCGGTAGTTGGTCCCGTCTCCGGCGGTGACCAGGTCCCCGCCGCTCAGATCGTCGCTCGTCATGGCTATGTCGTTCTCGGGCATCAGCACGTTGAGCTCGGTCACCGGGTAGACCAGCGACCGGTCCAACTCGAAGGCAGAGCCCTGGTAGGGCACCCGGTAGGAGAAGACCACCGGCTGGCTGCCGGGCAGCACCGGCATGGTGTAGACGAAGCCGTCGTCGGTGTCCACCACGCAGCAGGCCATCAATCCCTCCCCCGGCTTCAGGTCACGGGCGCCGGGGGGCAGGGGGAAGTGCAACGTGGCCTTGCCCCCCATCCCCTCACCGACCGGCTCCGACCCAACGTAGCTGCGATCACCGGCGTTGTCGAAGACCATCACCTCGTGGATGACGACCGCCCCCGGCGAAAAGGCCACCAGGATGTGACTCTGTTCTACCGAGATGACGGCGTCGTCCTCGGTGGCGTCGTAGACGGTCACGTCCAGCGTGAGCGGCTCATCGGGCTGGAGGATTTGCCCGACCGGGCTTTGGTAGCTCACCTCCTGGTAGGTGACGATCGCCCGGTAATAAAAGCCGGGCCCCGTCGGCAGCCCGTCAAAGCGGAAAGCGCCGTCGGCGTCGGTTTCGGTCGTCTGTTCGTCAATCTGTCCCCCCGCGTCGTAGACCTGGAGCGTCACCGTTTGACCGGCCACGATGGAGCCACCGGCCGTGCCGTTGACCAGCTTCCCTTCGACCACGCCACCTCCGCCGTCGGCCCTGGCCAGACCGGCACCCAGGCCGAGGAGGAGCAGCAGGACGACGGGGATGAACCGGGAAAGTTTCACACCGAACATTACGCCTTCTCCTCTTCTACAAATACCGCAGCAGCCAATCGGGTGTGATGCGGATGAAGTAGCTGTTCAGCACGGTGAACATGCCACTGACGAGCAAGACACCCACCCCAACCATCAGCAACCCGCTCACGAGCTCCACCGCTCGCATGTGCCGGTTGAGTCGTCTCAGCCAGCCGACCCCTCGCGTCAACAGCGCCGCCGTCGCCAGGAAGGGGACCGCCAGCCCCAGCGCGTAGACGAGGGTGAAGCCCACCGCCCGCGACGGCTCGGTGAAGGCCATGGTCATCACCGTGCCCAGCAGCGGGCCGATGCACGGCGTCCAGCCCGCGGCGAAGGTGACGCCGAACAGCGTCGAACGCGCGTAGCCCGGCTCCATCCCCGTGTCCATCTCCAGGCGGCGGGTCATGTTGAGCCAGGGAATGGTGATCACCCCCATCGTGTGCAGGCCGAACAGGATGACCACCGCCCCGCCGATTTTGGCGATCCAGTTGCTATATTCTCGCAGGGCGTTGCCCAGGATGGTGGTGGGCAGGCCGAAGAGCAGGATGAAGACCAGGGTGAAGCCGCCGACGAAGAGCAGCGCGTGGCCGAAGACCAGCCGCCGGCTGGGGGGCGTGTCGCCGGAGAGAGAGCTCCCCGACAGGTAGCCCAGGTAGACCGGCACCAGCGGCAGCACGCAGGGGGAGACGAACGACAGCAGGCCGGCGGCAAAGGCCAGCGGAAAGGTGATGGATGGCATTCGGGTCAAGCCCTCCGTCTCACCGGGCCTCGCCCTGCCTTCTCAGCCTGACCTCGATGCCGCCAGACCAACAGTGTGGTGCACAGGATGATCGAGACGGCCCCGATCAACTGGGCGGTGGGGATGCCCCCCATCGTCCAGGCGTCGGGGCGCTGCGTCTCGACCAGGATCCGGCCCAACGGATACAGAACCCCGTAGGCCAGCAGCAAATCGCCCTGCCGCAGCCGGTGGCCAAAACGGCGAGCCAGCAGCAGCAAAAGACCAAAAGTCAGCAAATTCCACACCGATTCGTACAGAAAGGTGGGGTGGAAACGGGTCCCCGGCGGCAGGTCGGCGAATTGAGGCAGACGGTGCGCCGGATCGATGGAGATGCCCCAGGGCAGCGTCGTCGGGTAGCCATATAGCTCCTGGTTGACGAAATTGCCCCAGCGCCCGATGGCCTGGGCCAGCGGCAGGCCGACGATGCCGATGTCGGCCCAGCGCAGGAAGGAGAGTTGGTGTCGGCGCACGTAGAGGAAGATGGCCAGCAGGCCGCCGGCGATAGCGCCGTAGATACCCAGACCCCCTTCCCAGATGTAAAGGATTTTCACCGGGTTTTGCAGGTAGTAGCTGAAATTGACGGTGCTGTCGGCCGGGTTGGAGATCACGTGATACAGCCGCGCGCCGATGATACCCAGCACCAGCGTCCAGGTCAGTGCATTCCAGACGTGTTCCGGGTCCTCGCCGCGCCGTCGCGCTTCCCGGTCGGCGACGAAGGCAGCCGCCAGCACGCCGCCCATAAGCAACAAGCCGTACCAGCGCACGGCCAGGGGACCGATTTGAATGGCAATGGGGTTCATTCGATTTCACACTCCAGGTGTTGAACAAGGGTAACTATCTATTCACCTTGTATGCTCTAAGGCGGTCTGTGACCGCCGTTTTGGGCCAGGTTACATCGTTTATGAGGTCAAAGTCGAGGGTCACAGACCCTCTCCGAGCGCAAGTGGCGACTTCAGTCGTCAAACCAGGCGGCAAAAACGACTGAAGTCGTCACTACGAACTTGTGAGGACTGGTGCTTCGTCAAGGATGATTTGATGGGTAGCCCGCCCCGGCGGCGGTCGGGCCGTCTGGGGCAGGCCTCGCGCCTGCCCCAGACGGCAGAATCGCGGCTGCTTCAGCGGGGCGACCGCAAGGGATCGCCCCTACACCCACCCCTCAAATCACGGTTGACAGCCCACTAGTGCATCAAGGCGTAAATAAGGGCCTGGTTACGAAGCAAGCGCCTTGCCCTTGTACTTGCTCAAAGCGGGTCTGCCTGCCGAAGTGCCCGGCACGGGTGCACCTGGGGTGCGGCACAGGTGCGACCCGCGTCTTTGAC
>JAJRXB010000543.1 GCA_024276515.1 Chloroflexota bacterium | reverse complement strand
GCTCCGGGTCAGGGCAATTGGCAATCCCCGGTTGGGCGGGTAGCGCGAGTCCCGGTCCTGCTCTGCTCAGACGTCCCCTGGTATTATTTGAGATCTCTCGGAAAATGTCGTTCGCATCTGGGGATGCTCACTCCGCCGGTGTGACGAGGAGCGAGGCATCCCCAGCGAAGTACCCGAAGGGTGATGCCGAGGCGTCACCCTTGTTTGGCAGACTTTCCGAGAGATCTCTATTTATGGCGGTTTCCCCAATCGTAGGGGCAAGGCATTCCCAACGTCGGGTTTGCCAGGCTAGGCTCCTTTGGCGGACCGAGAGTCTTCGTAGCGCAAGGCTTGGGTCGGAATGCCTTGCCCCTACGCCGGCCTGGCAGACCATTAGCTTGCGCTAAGGGGCGGCGTGGGGTAGAATTCAACATCGAATGCAGGTGGTGGCGTGTTGGAAGGTGGTTTGAAGGTGATGAATAGCCAATTGACGGTGATCGGGGGAGGACTGGCGGGCAGCGAAGCGGCCTGGCAGGCTGCCGAACGGGGCGTGCGGGTAACGCTTTACGAGATGCGTCCGATCCGCCGCACGCCGGCCCACGTCAGCGACCGGTTGGCCGAATTGGTCTGCTCCAATTCTATGGGAGCACGACCGATAGACCGGGCGATGGGACTGCTGAAAGAGGAGATGCGGCGGCTGGGCTCGTTGATTATCGCCTGTGCCGAGGCGGCGGCCGTCCCGGCCGGGGGCGCGCTGGCGGTAGACCGGGAAACCTTCGCCGAGAGGGTGACCACGTGGATCGCGGAGCACCCCAACATCGAGTTGCGCCGTCAGGAGGTCACCCGTATCCCCGATGGGCCGGTCATTATCGCCACCGGGCCCCTTACCTCGGACGCGCTGGCGGAGGAGATCGTCGCCCTCACCGGGCAGGGTCGGCTCTATTTCTTCGACGCGATGGCTCCTATCGTGGAAGCCGAGTCCATCAATATGGAGATTGCCTTCCGCGCCAGCCGTTACGGCCGGGGCGAGCAGGATGGGGGGGATTACATCAACTGCCCCATGACCGAGGGCGAATACAACGCTTTTGTGGACGCTTTGCTCTCGGCCGAGGTCATTCCGCTGCGCGATTTTGAACGGGAGGATAAACGATTCTTTGAAGCCTGTCTGCCTGTGGAAGTGCTGGCGGCCCGGGGGCGTGAGGCGCTGGCTTTTGGTCCATTGCGCCCGGTGGGCCTGACCGATCCGCGCACCGGGCGGCGGCCACACGCCGTGGTGCAATTGCGCCAGGACAACCTGGCCGCCACCCTTTACAATATGGTGGGCTTTCAAACCAATCTGCGCTGGGAGGAGCAGAAGCGCGTCTTTCGCATGATCCCCGGCCTGGAAAATGCAGAATTCGTTCGCTACGGCCAAATGCATCGCAACACGTTCATCAATTCGCCAACCCTCCTCGACGCTACCCTGCGCCTTCGATCTCCGGCCTCCAGCCGCCAATCTCCCATTTGGTTTGCCGGTCAAATCACCGGCACCGAAGGGTACGTGGGGAGCGCAATGGGCGGATTGGTCGCCGGGATCAACGCCGTCCGCTTCTTGCGGGGTCAGCCGCCGTTGGTCTTTCCACCGACGACCATGATCGGTGCCTTGTTGCATTACATCTCCCACGCCGATCCGAAAGATTTTCAGCCGATGAAGGCCAACTTCGGGCTGATGCCGCCGCTGGAAAAACGAGTGCGACGCAAGCGAGATCGCTACCAGGCCTACGCCCGCCGGGCACTGACCGATTTGCAACCCATCCTCGACGAACTGGAGGCGACGGGGCAACTGGTGACTGCGGCTTGTTGACTTGTGCCTGGGTAGGGGATAGTGGGAGCTTGCTTGAAAACTCAACCAGACTTCCGAGGTCTGCCCATCCTTTCGGCGGCGAAATTACGCTTTGGCGGGACGTTTTTCGATGGGGGAAACCGCCTATTTGGAGACCTCGGAAGTCTAGCGCCTGAAAAGCTCTCCTCTTTCGCATAGCCATCATGCTACACAACAAACGAACTTCAAACCACACGAACCCAACACAGGCTACGCGAAAACGCACGTGTTCCTGGAGCTTAATGCCCAATGCGACACCCTAAACTGGCTGCCTGGCTTCGAGAGCACAAAGAGGACCTCGTTGCCTCTTTCAAAAGCTCCACAACCCGGTGGGACGAGGATGGGGGAGAGGATGCCTTTAGCGCAGCCCTGATCGACGACATAATAGAAACCGCCCACACAGGCCGGTTTGACCGCCTCGACGCTGCCGCCAGGCAGG
>JAJRXB010000542.1 GCA_024276515.1 Chloroflexota bacterium | reverse complement strand
GTGTGCCGACATGTCACCGCGAGCCGGAGGCGAAGCGGTCTCAGCCGTTGGTGAACGGGGATTGCTCACCTGCACTTGCGTGCGGTGCAAGTGTCGCTTCGCTCGCAATGACATGCACAGATTCTAGACATGAGCCAAAAAATAACCGGGACGTAGATGCCAATCTACGTCCCGGTTGGAGAGACGCGCAAACCTGTCTATCTGGTTTGCGCTTGTGTTTGTTCAAACGCAATGACCCGCGTCACCTGGTTGGCCGACCTTGCTACGGCCTGGAAACTGTAATGCTGGTGCCGTCGCTGTCGCCGTCCGGGTCGTGGTTGTTTGCCGATTGATAGGTGAACGTCGAATGGGTCACGTCGTCCACTGTAAACGTTGTGCTGGAGTTCCCTCCCCAAATGTAGCCGGTGGACACGCTGCACCGACCGTCGCTGCCGGTGGTGCACTGACCAGAGCCTGAGTAGCCGCCGCTCCAGGAGCCGCTGACCGTGGCGTCGGTCACCAGGTTGTGACCGGCATCGTGCACCTCGACGGTAACTGTGGCTCGCCAGATCAATGTCCCCCAGACCCAGTTGCTGCTTCCATCCAGGTCGCCCACGTGCATGGTGGTGGTGCCGGGTGTCGGCGTGGGGGTTGCGGTCTGGGTCGGGGTGGCGGTGGGGGTGGCGGTAGAGGTGGCCGTCGGGGTGTGGGTAGGCGTTGAGGTGGGGGTGTCGGTGGGCGTGCTGGTGAAGGTGGGTGTTGGCCCGGTGGTAGGCGTGGAAGTAGCAGTGGCTGTGGGTGTGTTGGTCGGTGTGCTCGTCGGCGTGGCAGTCGAGGTGGCGGTTGGGGTGTTGGTCGGTGTTGGGGTGTTGGTCGGCGTTGGGGTAGCGCCGAAGCTGCCGTCTACCACCAAAGCGAAGGGCTGCGGTCCATTGGGCACGTTGTAGCCCCGAACCTCGACCGTCCAGGTGCCGGCCTCGGCCGACTGGACGTAGACGTTCTCCACGTTGTTGGTCCGATCGGCGCTCCCGCCTGCCTGCGACCAACCACCGCTGAAGACGTTGCCCCAGTAGACCGTTCCGCCTGGCGAGGTGACGACCAGGTCCAGGTCGTTGACCAGGTTCTTCGAAGCAGACTCGGTGGAGGGGTAATCGCTCCACACCAGAGTGACCTTGAAGGGGTTGCCGCCGGTACCGACGTCGTATTGATAGGTCGTGGTGCCATCGGTCTCCAGGCCGGTGGGCTCGTCCACGAACTGGTGGCTGCCGTCGGTGGCGTTGGCCAGGTTCACCCGCCCCCAACCCTCGTGGTCGTTGGGGATGGGGTAGTCGTTGTCGTCAACCCCATCGTTGTTCTCGTCGAGCATGTCCACGGCGGAGTTGATGAGGGTGGCTTTTACCAGCGCGGCGCTGGCCGCGTGATTGTAGGCCTTTTGGTAGTAGTCTCGCACCACGGCCGCCGCCCCGGCCGTCAGCGGGTTGGCCATCGAGGTGCCGCCCATATACTTGTATGGCTCGCCATAGGGCATGCCCCAGCCGTCCCACTGGTAGGCATCGTTCTGGGGGTTGACCGGGTCGCCGTAGCCTTCCTGGTAAAGGCTGGAGTAGCCAGACAGGATCCAGGTGCCGGGGGCTACCACGTCGGGCTTGATGCGCCCGTCGTCGGTGGGGCCACGGCTGGAGAAGGGTGCCATCTGCTCGCTGTTGCCAGCGGTCACGTCGCTGTTCAACGGCTCGGCTGTGAAGCCCCAGCGTTCACCGGCGGTGCCGAGAATGTTGTTGCCGCCCATGCTGGTGCAGGTTTCACCTTCCTGGTAGGAGTCGTGCGAGGTGTAGGTGAGGTTGGTGTCGCACTCGTAATGTCCCTGGCGGTCGTTCTCGCTGGCACCGACGGTGATGACGTTCTTGGCCGTGGCCGGGGAGCCGATGGAGTCGCTGTCTACCACGCCATCGTTGTCGTCGTCGGTGCCTTCGTTGCCGGCGGAGAAGGTGATGGTCATATCCGGGTGATTCCAGATGAAGTCGTCGGCGTTGGCGCTGTCGGTATCGTAATCACCCTGAGCGTCGTGTCCCCACGAATTGGAGTGGATACGGGCGCCAGCGTCGTAGGCCTGCTGGAAGAGGTCGCGGATGTCGTCGGGGATGCCGACCAGATAATAGCCATCTTGGTATCCGTAGAAGTATTTGCACAATAGCGAGGTGGTGGCCCAGTTTTCGACGGCCTGGAAGACCAGGTTGGCCGCCGGGGCAGTGCCCCTGGCCTCACCGTTGGGGCCCCCATCTCCCAGCACCGACACGGACACGTGGGTGCCGTGGCCGCTGTCCACGTCTTGGGCACCGTCGTCGGTGATGCTGCTGATGCACAGGTCTGTCGTTCCAACCCAGTTGTAGATGGCGGTGATGCGGCTGGCCGGTATGTCTGGGTGGGCGCCGGCTGCGGTGCCATCCCCCAGCCCGGTGTCGGCCACGGCCGCGATTTGGGTTGAGCCGTCGTAGCCGTTTGCATTGGCTACGTTGGCGCCCATGATGACGCCCGCGCCGTACTCGTTGTGCTTCTCTTGAAGCCAGAAGTTCTCTACCCAGGCCACGTCGAGGACGTGGGCGATGGCCTCGAGCTGGGCCGCGTCGGCGGCGACCAGCAGGACGCTCCCCCTGCCTTTTGAGACCTGAACGCCGATGCGGGCGATGGCGGCTGCCGCCAGATCAACGTCGGCTCCCCGCTCTATTCGCACGGTATACAGGCGTACCCCGTCACGAGCCAGGTCAGGACTCAGCTTGTAGGCCGGGTGAAACACGTCCACCCAAACGACGCTGTCCAGGCGACGAACCTGTTCCGCGACCTCGGGCGTCATTCGTACCTTGAAGGCGAATTCGGGAACGTAGCCCACGATTTCGGCCCCGAGGTTGGTCAGCGCCTCCTTCCAGGCAGTTTGGATGGGGCCGGCGAATTGGACCAGATAATACCCTGTTTCGCCAGGTTGGGGCTCGGGAATGGTCAGACCGGGGGGAAGGTTGGGTCTCTCCCCCAGGCCTGGCCGAAAGGTGGCGACCTTCAGGCGGATGGCGGTATCGGGGGACTCGGCAAACGAAGGTATTGTCATCAGCACCACGCTGACCACGAGAACTGACACAGCAATCAGACCGATTGAACGACGCATATCTCTCCACTCCTTTCTTTGGTCATTATTGGTATTTCTGGGCCGTTGTTGTCACGATCAAATGATATGGCGCATACTTCTTTCCCCTTTCGTAGTTGATGATGTGTAACCGTTCAGAGGGAGTAAAAATCATCCCGCAAAGCCTTGCGAAGGTTCAGAAATGCTTGGCTCATGTCTAGAATCTGTGCATGTCATTGCGAGCGAAGCGACACTTGCACCGCACGCAAGTGCAGGTGAGCAATCCCCGCTCACCAACGACTGAGACCGCTTCGCCTCCGGCTCGCGGTGACATGTCGGCACATTCTTCATACATGAGCCAAATGCTTGATGACTCCGTGCCCGGCTGTTGCCTGTGACTCAAAATGCAGTCACCCGGGGGATGGCTCTCGCCCGTTCTTGAGGTTATCTTCTAAATTCAACAGATCGTCACGGCGGATACGCCAGTTGCGGCCTATCTGAAAGGCAGGGATGATCCCTTGCTGGCACCACCGCCATACGGTCACCCGGCTTACGCGCAAATAGGCGGCAACTTCTCTCACAGTCAATAGTTCGTTTTGCCAGATGTCTTCCTGGTTTTGAGTTAACATATGATTCACCGGAAATCTAAATCCTGAATTTTCAGGCCCGCTCGCACAGAAATGCCGGGGGGCATGGTGTGTCCGTCAGCGCAGCAACCCATAGGTGCGTGCCAGGTCCCGGTATTCGATGCGCGCTTGCGCACCCGGCAATACCTGCCCGGCGTCTGGCAGCACCTCGCCCGTCACCTGGTGTATCAGGATTGCAAAGGCCACCAGGACCTCGGCGGCGGAGAAGTTGCAGTGGCCGTAGCGCAGACCCGGTATGCTGGTGTGCAACGCAACGTCGCCGTTGGCCACAACTTTGCGGCGATAGAGCAGTTCGTGCCAGTAAGGTACGATAGGATCTCTCAGCGTGTGGAGCATCACCAGCGGCACGTTGAGATCGCCCGACGTCTGGTAATGAGCTTCGATTTCGGCGATTGCCGTTGGGTCCGCTTGAAAGCGTTGGACGTTCCGATTGAGGCGGAGGTCGTTGTCCGATCCGAGGTAGATGCGGCGGCTGTTGTCGTAGGGCTGGCCCCCCAGCTTGGCCACGCCATCGTTGGTGGCGAAGACATTATACCACATCAATTGCACCAGGGCATCTATGCCTGAATCGGGGTCTGTCGGGTCCACGGGAACACGGGCTACGGTCAGCAATTGTGCCGTCGCGTCGGGGTCGGCGCGCAGGGCGTCCTCGACACGTCCTTCGTAAACGGTGTCCCAGTTGTCTATTACCTCCTGCGGAATCTCCACCGGGCTGCCTGGGATGACGCCGGGGAAGAAGTAGTCGAAGAGAACACGCACGTCTCCCCAGTAGTTGATCTGCCCGCGAAAGTTCCCCACCGGGCCACACGTCGAGAGACCACCGTCGAAGAGGTTGTGGTGCTGCTCCACGGTGAGCGCGGTGATGAGACCCCCTTCGGAGGGGCCGACCAGGTAGACGTGATCAGGTTGGCCATGGGTCTCGCTGAATATCGCCACCAGGTCCAACAGGTCGGCAATGCCCTCTTTCACGGCCAGCCCGTTCACGCTATAGCTGGTTGTGGCAAAGGCGAAGCCCAACCCGTTGACCATTTCGGGGATGGAGGGGCCGTCTGGGATGGTCGATTGATCCTCGGGGATGGCAATTGGCTCGTTGAAAGCGACGTACCCGTGGGCATAAACTACCAGATCACCGTTCCACTCCCCGGTTGCCGGCATACAGATACGGTACACCGCACCACTGGCCTGCTGCCCATCGGGCTCGCAATTGCTGGGGGAATCTTGGGCGTGTGCCACGGGTGTGGCCGCAGCTCCGAGTCCGCCGAGCACGAGCGCACATATCAAGAGAAAGTATATGCCTTCACGTTTGATTCTCTTCATGACTGTCCTCCTCCTTCTCAGAAAGTTTGCTGCTCAAGTAACTACTGCACCACGGCGTAAATAAGCCGCTGGTTGTGCAAAGGCAAGGTAGCACCCTGAGCCTGTCGAAGGGTGCGCGTCAAGCCGAGAAATCTATGCAAATTTGCATCCTTCGACAGGCT
>JAJRXB010000541.1 GCA_024276515.1 Chloroflexota bacterium | reverse complement strand
CCCGTAGTGACGACTTCAGTCGTCCCGACAGCGCAGAGGCGACTGAAGTCGCTACTACCGGAAAACGCAACAGCGAGCGCCCCGCACTGGAAACCCGTAGTGACGACTTCAGTCGTCCCGGCAGATTTCTCTCCCTGCTCCCTTCCCCGGGGCTGATTCTGGCCGGTGAGGTGGTTTTCACCCTGGTTTACCTCTACTTCGTCGGCCTGCGACTGCTGAACCCCGACCTGTGGCAACCCTGGAACGGCGGCGAGAAGATGCTGGAGATTGGCTTCCTCAACGCCATCGTCAAGAGCGCGCATATGCCTCCCTACGACCCGTATTTCGCCGGGGGGACCATCAACTACTACTATTATGGTCTCTTCCTGGTCGGCGTGCTCGTCAAATTGACCGGGATTCAGCCGACGATTGCCTTCAACCTGGCGGTGCCGACGCTGGCGGCGCTGACGGCGGGCAACGTATTCAGCCTGGGCTACAATCTGGTCGGCCGGCGGTCAGACGCGCGTCCGGAATCTCGTCCGGGGCAGGACTCAAAGGCACTGGCGGTTGGCGCGCTGGCGGTGCTGCTGGTGCTGCTGGTGGGCAACCTGGCCGGCTTCACCCAGTTGGTGCGTATGTTGGGCGAGCACGGCGGCAGCTTTCAGAGCGGCATCCCCGGCCTGGAGACGGCGGTGCGGGCACTGGCCGGGCTGAAGAGCGTGCTCCTGGAAGGGACCAGGCTCCCTCCCTACAACTACTGGGACCCGTCGCGGGTCATCCCCAACACCATCAACGAGTTTCCCTACTGGAGCTTTCTCTTCGCCGACCTGCATCCGCACATGATCGGCATTCCGTTCACCGTGCTGTTTTTGTCGCTGGCCTACGCAAATCTCAAGTCAGCGAGGCGGCGAGTCAGTGAATCAGTGAATCGGCGAATCGGCGAATCGGCGGGAGAAGCTGCATTTCTGCCGGTGGGGGTCACGCGGCAACTTGCGCTGGAGGTGCTCGATTTTTTGCGCGCGCTCTCGTGGGGGACGCTCCTCCGCTGGCTGGCGATTCCCCTTTGCCTGGGGGCGTTGGCGGTCATCAACACCTGGGACCTGCCCACCTACCTGGGCGTTATCACCCTCACCTTCTGGCTGGCACGCTATCGCCGGGGCGCGCCAGGAATGCCCCGGCCCGGCCTGCCCGGCGGCACGCGGCTGGTGATCTACGCGCTGGAGGCGGCCCTGTTTGGCGCGATCACCCTGGCGGTGAGTTATCTTTTGTATCTCCCTTTCTTCGCTCATTATCAACCCCTCGACGTGGGGGTGGGGTTGGTCCGCGACAAGACGGCCCTGGGACAGTTCGTCACCATCTGGGGATTGCCCTTGTTCGTCGTCGTCAGCTACCTGCTGGTGACGCTGGTCCATCCGGGCTCTCGGCTGGGCGCGCTGCGGACGGCGAGCCTCTTCCTGCGACGCTGGAACGTGGCCCCGCACCTGACGGAGATCTACGGCGCGCTGGTGCGGCAGACCACCGGGGGACACTGGGCCGTGCTGTGGTCGCTGGTGATAGTCGGGGGGGCGGCAACAGGGTTCTGGCTGCTGGACTATCGCGTGCCGGCCCTGCTGCTCCCCCTGGTTTGGCTATCGTTTTTGTTTTTGTTGCGCCCGGAGCCAGACACCGGTCAAACGTTCGTCGGCCTGCTCCTCTTCACCGGATTGCTCATTCTGCTGGGTGTTGAGTTCATCTTCCTGCGCGATTTTTTGGGAGGGAGCGCGTACTATCGCATGAACACCCTCTTCAAGTTTTACATCCAGGTGTGGGTGATGTTGGGAGTAGCCGTCGCCTACCTGCTGGTGGGGCTGTGGGAGCGGGTGGCTCAGGGACGTCGGGTGGTTTTGGGCCTGGCCTGGCAGGGAATGGTCGTCGCCCTGATCGCCGCGGCCCTGGTTTACCCGGCTTTGGGCACGCCTTCCCGCGTGCGCGACCGCTTCGACCGTTCGCCCCCCATCGGCACGCTGGACGGCATGGCCTACATGACCGTTGGCACGCTCGTCTGGCCGCAGGGGAATCCCATCGAGTTGAAATATGACTACCAGGCCATCCGCTGGTTGCAGGCCAACGTGAAGGGGACGCCGGTGCTGGCCGAGGCCAAAATCGGCTACTACCGCGAAGGAGGAATGCGCGTTGCCAGCTACACCGGCCTGCCGATACCGCTGGGCGGGTTGCACCAAAACGAGCAACGCTGGCCGGACCAGATCGCTCAACGCGACGCGCTCTACATGGATTTTTGGAACACCGACAACCCCGAACGAGCCTGGGAGCTCATCCAAAAGCTAGACATTTCGTACATTTACGTCGGCCAGTTGGAGCAGACTCTCTACAACCCGGACCTGACCGGGTCGCTGATGCAATGGGGGGTGACTTTTTTCGTGCCCGACGGAATCCACAAGTTCGACGCGCTGGCAGCCCAGGGACGGCTGACCGTCGTATATGAAAACGAACGGACGCGGATCTATCGAGTTGTGCTGAGGTGACAGTCACTTTTAGCACAATTATCAGGTCAGACTTTGAAAAATCACCCCGTTTTTTGTGCCAGTTCAAGTGACTGTCACCTGCTTTTGAGGGAACAAATTCTATATTTGGCCAGGGTGTTCAACGAGTGACGGATAACGAGTAATGATCTACGCACCCGTCCTTATCTGGTGGCTGTTATTGCAATTGTTCGGCCTGGTGGGGCTGCCGCTGGCCTTCCGGCTGCTGGGGAACCTGCCCGACCGGGGCTACGCCTTTGCCCGCCCGCTGGGCCTGCTGCTGACCGGCTACGCCCTCTGGCTGGGGGGCAGTTTGGGCTTTTGGCGCAACAGCGTCGGCGGGACGCTGATCGCCATGCTGGTGGTGGCCGGCGTGGGGGCGTGGCTCTACCTGGGACGCGGCGGCGACAGGGACGTATCCCTCCTGGATTGGCTGCGCGCGCACGGCCGCTACTGGCTGACGGTGGAAATCCTCTTCGCCCTGGCTCTGCTCGGCTGGACGATCTACAAGTCGTACAACCCCAACCTGGAGACGGCCGGCGGCGAAAAGTGGATGGAGATCGCCTTCGTCAACGCCACGCTGCGCAGCGATGGCTTTCCGCCGCAGGACCCGTGGCTGTCGGGCTTTGGCATCAGCTATTACTACTTTGGCTACGTGCTGATGGCGATGATCACCAGGCTGTCGGGCCTGCCGGCCACGGTGGCCTTCAACCTTTTCATCCCAACGCTCTTAGCGCTGACCCTGACCGGCGCTTTCAGCCTGGTCTACAACCTGGTGACGAGTCGCACAGAGGCAACCGGGGAGGGAAACGGCGGGCCCAGAAACCCGTTTTCTCAGAGAAAGCAGGTTTCTGGGGGAGAGGGAAAAGAGCGTGCCATCGGCTTCGGCCTGCTGGGAGCATTGTTCGTGGGCATATTGAGCAACCTGGAAGGATTGCTGGAGGTGCTCCACAGCCGGGGGCTCTTTTCGGCGAGTTTTTGGCGCTGGCTCGACATCAAAGACATCAATCAACCGCCAACGCCCGGTGGCTGGATTCCGACCCGTTTCATCTGGTGGTGGCGCGCCTCGCGGGTGATCCACGATTGCTCCTTCCAGGGGTTGCTGACCGGCAATTGCAATCCGCCCGGCGGCGATTGGGAGGTGATCGACGAGTTCCCCTTCTTCAGCTTTTTGCTGGGCGACGTGCATCCCCACGTGCTGGCGCTGCCATTCGTGTTGCTGGCGCTGGCCCTGGCGTTGAATCAAATCAGCAAATCGGCAAATCGGCAAATCGGCGAACCGGCAAATCGGCAGAGCTTGCGCGCCACGCTTCACGCCTCGTTCGGGGGATGGATTCAATGCTTGCTCTACGCCGTCTGCCTGGGAGCACTGGGGTTTCTCAACACGTGGGATTTTCCAATCTACCTCTTCGTGGTGACGGCCGCCTTTGCCCTGTGGCGGAGGAGGAGCGGCTCGCCGGCCTGGCCTGGCGAAGCGGTCGCCGCCGGGTTGGCGCTGGGCGTGCTGGGAGGCATCTTGTACCTCCCCTTTTACCTGGGCTTCCAATCGCAGGCGGGGGGGATTTTGCCCAACCTTTTCAACCCGACGAAGTTGCAACAGTTCCTCGTCTTCTTTGGCCCGTTTCTGTTCGTCGTCGTCAGCTACCTGGCGGTGCTCTCCAGAGACGCACTCCCCGCCGACTGGCGGCGCCGACTGCCATCCGCGCTGGTCCTGACCCTGGGAGGACCGGTGCTGGCGATGCTGGCCGTCGGCGCGTCGTTGATGATCTCTCCGGCGGCGCGGGGCTGGGTAGAGGGGCTGCTGCACAACCCCGACTTGCAGGCCATCCTGGGAGACACCAGCCTGGGCGCGCTGGCGGCGCTGGTCGTCCGCATCCGGCTGAGCAATCCGTGGACCTTTCTATTCCTGGGCGGACTGCTGGCCTGGGTGCTGCTCTTCTGGCCGACCGCCGACCGCCGACCGCCGACCGCCGCCGATTCGCAGCGATCCGCCACCGGCCATCGGCCATCAGCTATCAGCCATCTCCCCGCCGCCGACCTGTTCGTGCTGCTTCTCATCGGCGTGGGATTGCTGCTGCCGCTGATGGTCGAGTTCGTCTACCTGCGCGATAATTTCGGCATCCGTATGAACACCGTCTTCAAGTTTTACTTTCAGGCGTGGGTGTTGCTGGCGCTGGCGGCGGCGTATGGCGTGTTCGTCGTGTCGAGCCGACTGCGGGGCGTGGGAGGCGTCGCCTGGCGGCTGGCGCTGACACTGTTGGTGCTGGGAGGGCTGGTCTACCCGGTCCTGGCCATCCCCAACAAAACAGGAAATTTCGCCGCCACGCCCACCCTGGACGGCATGGCCTGGCTGGAGACCGTCCACCCCGACGATTACGCCGCCATTCGCTGGTTGCAGGCCAACGCCCCCGACGACGCCATCGTCCTGGAAGCGCCGGGCGACCGGCACGCGGCTTATCAATACGTGGGACGGGTGTCGGCGCTCACCGGCCTGCCGACGCTGCTGGGCTGGGGGGGGCACGAGTATCAGTGGCGCGGGAACTACGACGAGCCGGCCCGTCGTGAGCCTGAGATCGACATTTTGTATAACTCCGTGGACCCGGTCCAAACTTTGACGCTGTTGGATAAATATGATATAACTTACGTCTATGTGGGTCCGCTGGAGCGAGAGCGATACAACCCCAATGGACTGGCCAAATTCGAGCGGCTGATGGACGTGGCCTACCGGCAGGGAGAGGTAACGATCTATCAGCGGCACTGAACATAGCCTCTGGTTAAAACGAATGCAATCACAAACCACTTCTGCACAATTGGAAACGTTGCCGCCCCCGGAAGGGCCAAAGGCCGTCCGCGTCCCGGTCGCCATACCTGCGTTGCTGTCCTGGCTGACGGTGGAGCGAGGGGCCTACGTTGGGCTGGCGCTGCTGGCGCTGGCCCTGCGGCTGGCCGGTTTGGGCACACACCCGCTGTCGGACGCCGAGGCAGGACAGGCGATGGTCGCCTGGCACGTTTATCAGGGCCAGCCGGCAGAGCAGGTTGGCTACAGCCCGCTGATCGCCACACTGAACCTGATCGGCTTTGCGCTGCTGGGGGGGAACGAATTTGCCGCCCGGCTGGGACCGGCGTTGCTGGGCGTGGCGCTGGTCGTGCTCCCCTATGGGCTGCGCCGCCACCTGGGGCGGACCGGCGCGCTGGCCGCCTCGGCCCTTTTCACCATCTCGCCGACAGCCATCTACCTCTCCCGCACCGTCAACGGAGACATCGGCGCCGCCGTGGGCGGACTGGCGCTGGTGGTGGGTCTGTTCGGCTGGCTCGACGCCCTCCCCAAATCTCCAGTCTCCAGTCCTCAGTCCCCAGCCCCCAGTCCCCCCTGGCCTACCCGCCAGGGCAGGCAGTTCCCCCTGGCCTACCCGCCAGGGCAGGCAATCCCCAAATTGTACCTGGCAGCCGCCGGATTGGTGCTGCTGCTCACCGCTTCGTCTTCGGCCTATTCGGTGCTGGCGCTGCTGCTCGGCTTTTTGGCGCTGGCAGCGGCCGTGGGCGACAAGGGGTACGCCGCGCCTGCGCGCCAGGGATTGGCAGCACTGCGGACACGGCTGGTGGGCTGGAGCGACTTCGGCCTGGCGTTGGCCATCGGATTGCTGGCGGTCGCCACCGGTTTGCTTTTCAACCTGGGGGGGCTGGCAGCGACCGCCGACCTGTTGACCAGTTGGCTCCTGGGCTTCGCGCCGGCGATGGCCGCGCAGGGCGCTTATCCTGCCCTCTTTTTGTTTCCCCTTTACGAACCCTTGATTTTGTTGACCGGCCTGTTTGGCCTGTCGGCCGGCCTGCTGCGGCGGCGACTGATCGACCTCTTTCTGAGCTGGTGGTTTTTTGGCGGCATCGCCCTGGACCTGCTTCGCTCGGGCCGCACCGCCGGCGAGGTGCTGGTCCCCCTGGTCCCCCTCACCCTGCTGGGGGGACTGGCGCTAGGGATGCTGTGGGACTCGCTGCGAGAGGAAGGGAGCTGGCAAAAGGAGGGCATCACCGCCGTCACCGGGCTGGTCATCGGCGGCTATGCCTACATCACCCTGATGGATTACACCCGAACCGGCGGCCTGACTTTTTGGTTGCCGCTGGCCGCGCTGGGCTTGTACGCCGGGCTGGTGGCCCTCTTTTGGGTGTGGTACGATGGGAGGTCGGCGCTGCGGGGCGCGTCGCTGGCCGCGGTGACACTGTTGCTGACCTTCACCGTGGCCACCGGCTGGCGACTGAACTACTCGCGACTGGCCGACCCACGCCAGCCATTGATTCGCGCGCCGGCAGGCGAGGGCATCCCCGACATGATGACCACGCTGAAGCGAATATCGAGCTGGCGGGCGGGCGATCCGTACCTGATCGAGATCATCGCCGACCGCCGCCTGGGCCCGGCCGTCGAGTGGCAATTGCGTCGCTTCGACAACGTTACCTGGGCCGACACGCTGAACCCGTTGCCCCCATCCTCCGAGCAGCCGACGGTCGTGCTGGCCCCTGCCAACGAGCCGTTATCGCTGGACGAAGGCTACGTCGGCCAGGACTTCGCCGTCCGCGCCGCCTGGTCGCCGGCTGGGCTGCGGGGTCAATCGCTGATCCGCTGGATCATTCTGCGCACCGCCGACACCCCCGTCAGCTTCGAGCGAGGGGTGTTGTGGGTGGAGCAAAAGACGGAGACCGGAGACTAGAGCATTTGGGCGTAAATAGTTGCCTAGTTTCTGCTCCCGCCGGGTCTGTGACCCGACGGTCCCGGCCCGTCAAAGACGCGGGTCGCACCTGTGCCGCACCCCAGGTGCACCCGTGCCGGGCACTTCGGCAGGCAGACCCGCTTTGAGCAAGTACAAGGGCAAGGTGCTTGCTTCGTAACCAGGCCTCGATGTGGCCCGGTCAGGAGACCGGCCACAGCCACGAGACCGGCCGCAGCCACGAGACCGGCCACAGCCGCAGAGAGTCGGCATCCTTTCAATGCTCGGG
>JAJRXB010000540.1 GCA_024276515.1 Chloroflexota bacterium | reverse complement strand
TGACAGTCACCTTGTTCGGCATGACACGTTGACAAAAACGGTAAGAAATGGTTGTCAAGTGCCTTCCTCTCGCCAAAAGATCGGAGGTGACTGTCACCTGGGTTAATTCTTTGAAAAGCTCTGTACCGTGAGGGTAGATAATGCCAATACTTGAACACACAATTGGTATCAGCCAGGAGGTGTGGGGATGCTCGATGAATTTCCCGTGTGGGCCGAAATAGACCTGGACGCCATCGCTCACAACGTGGCAGCCATCAAGCGCCACGTGGGCGAGCGGGTGGCCGTGATGGCCGTGGTCAAGGCCAATGCCTACGGGCACGGCGCTGCGCCGGTGGCCCGGGTGGCTTTGGAGAGCGGGGCGTCGTGGTTGGCGGTGAACCGCGTTGGTGAGGGGGTGGCGCTGCGCCAGGCCGGGATCCACGCCCCTATCCTGGTGATGGGCTACAGCCCGGTCGCCGGGGCACCGACGGCGGTGGCCCACGACCTGACGCTGACGGTGACTTCGATGGCCCTGGCCAGGTCGCTGTCGGCGGCGGCCAGCGGGGCGGGGAAAACCGTCCCTGTTCACGTCAAGATCGATACCGGCATGGGGCGCTTTGGCCTTTTGCCCCACGAGGCGGTGGATTTCATCCGCGCCCTCACCCGGCTGCCGGGGCTGACGCTGGAGGGGGTTTATACCCACTTTGCCGTTGCGGACTCGCTCAACAAAGATTATACCCACCGGCAATTTGCCATCTACCGCGAGATACTGACCGCGTTGGCGGTGGCAGACATCCAGGTGCCCGTCCGACACGTTGCCAACAGTGCGGCCACCCTGGACCTGCCTGAGATGCACCTGGATGCAGTGCGGCCGGGTATCGCCATCTACGGCCTGCGCCCCTCCGACGAGGTGCCGCCGGCCATCCCGTTGCGCCCGGCGCTGACGCTGAAAAGCCGGGTGGGGCGGGTACGCACCTTGCCTGCCGGGAGCAGCATTTCATACGGGCGGACGTTCATCACCGAGCGACCGACTCCCGTGGCTCTCATCCCCTGTGGCTACGGCGATGGATACATACGCCTCAATTCAAACCGGGGCGCGGTGCTCATCCACGGTCAGCGGGCGCCCATCCGAGGCCGGGTGTGTATGGACCAGTTCGTGGTGGAAATATCGGGCATCGAGAATGTGAGGTTGAACGACGAGGTCGTCCTCATCGGGCGACAAGGAGGCGACGAAGTGTCGGCGGAGGAGGTGGCGCGATGGGCGGAGACCATCAACTACGAGGTGGTCACCCAACTGCTGCCACGAGTGCCCCGCGTCTACCTTCGCGGGGGACAAATTAGAGTTGTTCCTAAATAACAGTACTTACGCAGAGGCCATTTCACCGGACTTCGGAAGTCTGCGAAAGGAGGTTTACCCGGCAGGATTGCCTTGCGGTACATAGCAACGCCGCCGGCAAAAGTGATTCGGGAGACTTCCGAAGTCTTGAGCGCGTAATACCAATGTGAGAAGAAGGGCTGTAAAATCCCCTCCATCCGCGCCATCTGCCGGAGGCCGGGGACCGCCCCGGAATGGGGATTCCGGGGCTACGCGATAGGACGATGAACGCCTGGCAGCGCCGGAATCCCCATTCCGGCGCGGATA